>NZ_CP092334.1:390516-691033 GCF_018595685.2 Flavihumibacter rivuli | reverse complement strand
CGCAGGTCAATTGCATCCATTCCCTGCTTTGGGTAAATCCACCCGTAGCAAATACCTTTTCGATCCTTCCGGTGCCGCTCTCCATGATACTGATCAACTGACGGAAACCATAGGCAATACCCTCCAGGATAGAACGGGAAAAATGCCGTTGCGAATGGACCGACCTGACGCCAAAGAACATACCTGTGGCTTCGGCATTCCAGACCGGGGCCCTTTCCCCCAGGAAATAGGGAAGGCAGACCAGGCCTTCAGAGCCGGCTTCCACCCTGGTGGCATCCTGCACCATGCCCGTGATGAGGCTGGCCGGACTGGCATCCTGCCCTAGCACCTGCCCCTGCCACCATTGCAGGGCCAGTCCACCGTTATTGATGGCGCCACCCACCACCCAATGGTCTTTGTTGAGGATATAGGTAAAGAGCCTTTCTTTTTCGTCTACCCATCGACGTGATAAACCCCTTCGCACCGCACCGCTTGTACCAATGGTCATTACAGCCGCTGAACCCGTAATGGCCCCTACCCCCAGCTGGGCCAGGCATCCATCACTGGCGCCGATCACCAGCCAGGACCCTTCGGGAAAAAGTTCACTGGCGTTTTTGCAGGCGGACGCTCTTCGTTTATGCGTTACCGCAACAGGTTCAGGAAGTTTTACGGGATCAATACCGGCAATTGCACAGGCTTCAACATCCCATGCCAGGGTTTCCTGGTTGAACAGACCGGTAGCGGAAGCAATGCTATGGTCCACTTCCCAATGACCGGTAAGGTAGTGCCAGATATATTCCTTGATGCCAACGATTTTGGAGGCTTCGCTTAAGCGTCCGGGTGAGTCGCGGTTCAGCCAATGCAATTTGCATAAGGGCGACATGGGATGGATAGGGGTACCGGTACGTTGAAACAGGCCATGGGCCCCGGGAAGGCTACGGATCGCTTTTGCCGATCCGCTGCTGCTGTTATCCGCCCAGGTATATAAGGGGGAAATAGGTTCCGAATGGTCGTTGACCAATAGCAGGCTGTGCATGGCAGCACTACAACTGAGCACCACAGGAGCACCCGGCCAAGCTGCAAAATATCCCTTCAACAGGTCGAGTACTGCCAGGAGGATCTCGCCTGCATCAAGTGTTGCGCCAAGGCCATTCCGGTAGCCGATCTTTTTCTCGTAAAAGGCCTCCCCCTTCCCATTGAGGGCAAGCAATTTGGTATGGGTAGTGCCAATGTCCAGCCCAAGGAAATGATGCATGCAAAAAGCTTATCACCGAATATAGCACATCGGGCTTATTCTTTTCCCTGCTTTGACGTACTATTGGTTTGCGCGGTAGACTTGGCCAGGTTGGGTGGCTCGAAACTGTTGACATCCCAGGGGAAATGCCTGGTCGTACGCTTGGTTAGGGTAAACTGTTCTTTCAATCCTATGGCCACTGATTCAAGGTAACGGCCATCGCGCGCATCATAATCATTCAGCACGAGGTTGGTCGCTTCCCTGGCAGCATTATCGGGATCATCAAGGTAGTAGTAGAGTTTGGCCAGCAGGAAATGCGCCGCATACCTGATCTTGCGGTCAGATTTTCCGGACCCGCTGTAGTACTTAGGCAGCTTGGTAAAATAGTCGATGGCAGGCTTGAGTTCTTCCCTGATGGCCGTTACCGGCTCATGCGGGGTGATCCGGAAAAAGGCATCCTTTACCATGGCAAAATTGCGGCGGAATTTGTCGTATTCTGCATGTTTGCGGCTATCCAGTATCCAGACAAAATCGTTCACCCGCATCTCCGAATAACCATACATGTTAGACAGGTTATTGGAAAGGTTATTGATGGTCCTGTAGAGGAGGTCCTTGCTCAACTGGGTGCCAATGGTGATCATATTAAGGGTGAGGCCAATGGCTTCCAGCTTGGAAGAATATTCCGTTCCGCGGTGCTGTTGTTGCTGGTTGCGGGTGGCGAGTTGGTATTGTTGCAACTGGTTCCCCTTGTAGTCGGTGATCAGCACCCTTCCGGCATAAGTATACGTGAATACCGGCCTGAACCAGGTCCTTTTGCCGGTAACCTTTCCTGTCTTGTCCTTGATCTCTTCCACCCGTTCTTCCACATTGGCGCCAACGATCATGATGTCTTCCATCTTCAGGTCAACGGTAATATGCCCCTTTACCTGCACCCTTTTCCAGCCATCGATCTCCATACTTTCTTCCGGACGTTCATTGTTCACGCCCAGCTTCATCAGGGGACCGGTTTCCAACTGGAAATTAAAGGTATGGTAAGAAGTATCGATGGGTACCCGGGGAAGGTTACGGTAAGCAACCGTAAAGGAGAACTTATCGAGGTCAACCCGTTGGGCCTGAGCCGAAACGGTAAGCAATAGAAGGGCAGAAAATAACCATTGGCGCTTCATAGACATGGTATTGGGTAAGTCATTAACGTTAGAAACTGGGAAATAGTGTGTAATTAGGGGGATTACTCCCTTTGCGCACTTTGCGTGACCTTCGCGGACTTTGCGTTACAAAAACTAACGCAAAGTCCGCAAAGGACCGCAGAGAACGCAAAGCCTATTTCACATCACTTCAACGCATTCAGGAAAGTCCTCTCGAAGCTGATATAGAAATTATTATTGGCAATCCTGCTCATATTGCCCGCGGCCTGGAAGCGGCCGCCGATATTGAGCTTGGAATTGCTCTTGAAGATGAGCTGGAGCGCGGGGGCAATATCGAGCGCATTGTGGCCCATCTCCCAACCGGTCATGCCCAGCACTTCCACATAAAGGTTCAGGTTTACCTGGTCGTAATTGGAATAGGACCTGGGGAAGAGCAGGTAACCGGCCGACAGGCTATAATTCAATGCCTGCTTGCCATGCATATCGGCATGTACCCCCTTGAACTTCTCGTCGAAAGCCCTGAGGTAACTAACGGTTCCGGAGACTGCCAGCTTATTCACCAGCTGGGTAGCGGTCAAACCCGCCTGCACACCGCTGTTATCTCCATCAAGGCTCAACTCATCATATACCAGGTCATTCACACTATAAGAGCCATCCACAAAGGCGGCCATGCGGAAATGGCTGTGGATATCATCATTGGAAAGGAAACGCCATTTCAGGTAGCCCTTATAGGATTCCCAGCGGGGGTTGGCAGAATAGAAATCAGAGAAGGTGGTACTTGCCCTGAACATGAGGGACTTGCTCAGGCCCACATTCACTTCGGCCATATACCGCTGATTGATATCACTGGTCAGGTTATTGTTCGCAAACCTTGCTGCGAGCTTCCCACTGATCGACTTGGCCGGCACATTGGAGGCCGGGTCCGAAAACACATACAATTCCTGTGCTCCTGCCTGCCATCCGGCCAGGATGGCAAACAAGGCAATAAAATACTTTTTCATATCACTATTGTAGTGCTTCTTTCAGGTATTTTTCCAACTCTGCCGGGGTTGGATCAATAGATACCACCCTGCCTTGCTTATCCACCAGGAAGGAACTAGGCAATTGCTCGATATTCCAGGCCACAGCCGTGGGGGTATTCCAGCCGCCGGGCTCATTCACCTGCAGCCAGCTGATCTTATCAGCGGCTACCGCTTTTTGCCAGGCCTGCTTATCCTCATCCAGGCTGATCCCATAGATCTCGAAGCCCTTCTTGCCATACTGTTCATAGATGGGCACCAGTTGCTTATTGCTCCTGCGGCAGGGCACACACCAACTGGCCCAGAAATCAACCAGCACCACCTTGCCTTTCAGGGAAGACAGGCTTTGCGTCACCCCGGCCTTGTCGGGTATACTTACCTCCGGGACCTGGGTGCCGATTTTCGGTTGCGCATGTGCGATAGAAAGGGTACCTATTGCGAAAACAACAGCCAACAAAAGTCTTTTCATATCCTGAAAAAAGCGGATCCTGCCGGGGCAGGACCCGGGGTTAACAGATTTAAATGGTTACGTGAAAGATCCTGGTCTCGGCGGCAATACCATCTTTCTGGCAGCACGCACCGGCCTTACCGGTTTGCACACAGGCCATCTTGGTGGCTCCGCTATACTTCTTGAACTCCTTTGCGGTCAGGAAATTCTTGTCTACTACCGTGATGGTTTGCTCTCCATCCAGCACCTGCGACTTTACAGCCAGGAAATGGTAAACCTTACCATCAATGGTGAAATGTGCATCGTTCTTAACGGCAACCTGGTTGAACTTTCCGGTCAGTTGCAGTTTGGCAACTGAGAAACCGGCATCTTCCACGGCCTTGCGCACTGCATCGATATCCACCGGCACCCCTTCCTTAAAATTGATCCCGAATGAGGAGGTCTTGATATCAACGGTAACCGCCGCAACAAATGGCAATTTCTCCAATGACTTATTAATGGCCTTGGTACACATGGCGCAGGTGAGGCCACTCGCCTGCAATGTAGCTTTCGTGAAATTGGCGTACGCGCCCACTCCCATCACCAAGATGGCGATCAAAACAACTATCTTTTTCATACTTGTACTACTGGGTTAAATAATTATGACTTGCAACAAGCGGCATCCTTGCAGCATCCTTTTTCCTTGCAGGCGGCTGCATCCTTACCACAGGCTTCATGGCTGCAGCAGGCCTTACCATCCTTGGCATGTTGACCGTTCTTGCAGCAGTCACCATCCTTGCTGCATTTTCCATCTTTGCAGCAGGCAGCATCCTTACAGCAGTCACCACCCTTGGTGCATTTACCGTCCTTGCAACAAGCGCAATCCTTGCACTGTCCGTCCTTACAGCAGGAGGCCTTCGCATCTGCCGCTGCAGCAGCGGCCTTACGGTCATACTTGCAGCATTCATGCAGGTTTTCATAGGCCTTATCATCGGCTGTGAACTTCTCGGTATCATAACCAGCGGCTGCAATGGCCTGCTGGATCTTATCGTTGCTGGTATTCTTGGCGTTGTAAGTGATGTCGAGCTGCTTGGTCTCCTCATTCCAGGAAGCGGCGGTTGCACCGGCCTTTTTGGCGGCACCTTCAATGGTCTTCTTGCACATGCCACATTCACCCCAAACCTTTACGGTCTCTTTAGTGGTAGATTTCTGGGCAAAAGAAAAAGTGGAAACCAATACGAATAATACGCTAAAAGCGAATGATACTGTTTTCATGATTGTAGTTTGATGATGATTCGAATGATTGAACAGAAGGGACTTCGCCCAAAGGCAAAGTGGTTAAAGGACTGGCGTCCTTCATTCGAATGGTATCAAATCCTGAAAACACAATAGAGCTGGCTATAGGATGGGTCGCCCGGGAAAGGCGGGGCATGCGCCCTGTTGGCCACCAGTACCTGTTCCACCATTTCCGGAACATAGTCAGCAGGCCAAACCAGTGACAACTCAATGGCCGCGGGTGCATTCACCAGCACCTGGCCCGCTGAGGGCTTCTGGTCGCTGGAGACTTTTACCAGCTTGTATTCATCCTTGCAGCAGTGATTTTCCTTGTCGTCCTTATCCATGCCACACTTGCCACACTGGTCCTCATCAGAGGGCAGGATGGTCAGGGCAGCATCTGCTATCTTTCCCATGCAATGGTGCACTTCCAGCAACAATCCACTGGAGACCAGGAGGTAAAGAAAAGCTAGCGATATGGCCAGGTATTTTTTCACTGCCACAAAACTACTCCAGATTTACAGATTTCAAAGCACCTAACTGTTAAATGCTACAATTTTAATTAACAAATCCCCAGAAAATGCCCAGGCGGAAGATGAAACCAGGGTAGGCATAATTGGGTGCCGCCATATTGTTGTTGTAAAAGCCAAATCCCCCTGCCCCACCGAATTGCATGGTATTGAGGTTCTCGGCCCTTACAAATGTGGTGAAGGACCTGATCCTGAAGTTCAGGAATCCCGCGATCTCCGGGAATTTCATCTTGATGGTTTGTTCATCCTGGTAGAAGAACTGGCTCTGTAAAGGGGAATAGTTATCCGCCTTATAGGCAGTATGGTATTTCACTTCGAAACCGGTTACCAGGTTCAGGTTCTTGAAGCCAAGGTTGCCTTCATAGGCAATGCGGTTGAACGTAAACAGGGAAGGAATATTAACCGGTCCATTTCCCAGCAACTGGTTGTACTGCACCAACAAATGCCAGTGCCAATGCTTGCTCAACCTGAAGGTTTTGTCACCACTGATCTGCAGTACATTGAAAAGGCCCGACTCCTGGCCTGCCTTATAGTAATCCCTGAAATAGGCCAGATTGCTCACCAGGAAATAACTTGCCGATAACCTCCAGGCTTTCGGGCCATTTTCCAGGAGGCCAAAGATCCTGGTGATATTTTCCTTGTTGAGGGAGGGTTGTGGCCCGAAACTATAAGAGGAAGCACTATTGAAAACAAAGGAAGGCGTCCGGTTCACATTCTGGATACCGGCAGCGATATACCCCAGCTTCTTGCTCAACAGTCGCTTCACGCTCGCCAATACATCATAGTCGCCACTGTTCAATCCATTTATGTAGAGCTTACCAACCGCTTCGATATCCCATTTCTGGTTGCGGGAGCGGTTGCGGTACTCCCCATGGGCAAAGAGGTTATAATAGGTCCGCTCCCCATCGTCAAACTTACCTTTCAGGTTTTGCAGGGCAATACCAGCCTTCAGGAACTGCTGGGGATTCTTTGCCTCCGGGAAACTGTAAATGGAGAAATCATTCACCACCTCTGACCATCTTTCATCGATCCGGAAGGTATCGGCCGGGGTGGCAGCAAAATCATAATGCCTCCTGTAGAAGAGGGTATCCGGATTGGAATCCAGGAATTGGTAATGATAGGTATTGTACTGCACCGTATACTCCATCCGGAATCGCGGATAGAACAGGGGGATGACCGTTGAGTCCGTAACGATAGAATCCTTCTTGCCCAGGTCATATTGCTGCCGAAGGAGGAAGCTCCATTCCTTTTGCCTGTTGCCCGTGTTCAGGGTACTGTTCAGGAAACTCTGGCTGGTTGGCACATAGTTGCCCAACTGCACCGGGATGGTGGTCCTTTCCTTGAAAACGGTGGTATTTCCGAGATAGTCCTGGTCATCCAGCATACCGCCATTCTCATTGGCCTGCATCTTATTGCCCAGTGCCACAAAGTAGAGGTTGTACCTCCTGTTCTTAGAATTATAATTCGTATTGAAGAGGTAGCGGTTGTGGTTGGTGTTCTGGTTCTTGAAATGCCCGGGTGCATTGAAGAGGTTGAACTGGAACGCGAAATTCCAGTTGGGCCTCACGTTCTGCGTATGCATCAGGTGGATCACCTGTTCCGCCCGGCTTCCCAGCATATAGCCCAGCTCAGAATAGGGCCTGGTCGTCTGGTAGAACTTCACCTTGTCCATTCTCAGCTTATAGACGTCGAAAGCATGGAAACCGGGATCCCAACCGCTTTTCATGATGGGCTGGAAACCATAGGATCGGGAAGCGGCACCAAAATTCCCGAGGTTCATATAATCGACGGGTATCGGCCAGCGTACGCGGAAATCCCTGATGGAAGAATCCATCATGTTTAACCTTGAGGTATCCAGGGTCCGAAAGCGGATCGTAATGGAATCTTCATTATTGTCCCTCTTCCTCAGGCTATCCTGACCACCGGAACCCGATGGCCTGAAGCCGCCGGCACCAGGAATCCTGCCCAGCGGGTTCTGCCCCAGGGCAGTAGCCGTCCATCCTAGCAGTCCTAACAGGGATATATAAACGATTTTCTTCAACAATGCGTATGGATATTAAGCTGCAGGAATCAGATCTCGGCGATCAGTTGACGGAAAATGGCGGTCAGCTTGGGTTCCGCGTTGCGTGCGGCTTCCAGCACTTCCTCATGGGTGATCACATTCTCTTCCTCCCGGATGCCGAGGTCGGTGATCACGCTGATCGCGAAGACCTCCATATCCATATGGCGGGCAACGATCACTTCCTGTACGGTGCTCATGCCTACCGCATCCGCACCCAGGATGTGCAATAACTTGTATTCGGCTCGGGTCTCGAAGGTTGGGCCTGTCACACCGGCATAAACGCCCTTGTGCACTTCAATATCCATGGCCCTGGCGATAGCTTTGGCCTTCTTGATCAGCGACTTGCTGTAAGGCTCGCTCATATCGGGGAAACGCGGACCCAGCGCATCTTCGTTCTTGCCGATCAGTGGGTTCACGGTAAAGAAACTGATATGGTCGCGGATGATCATCAGGTCACCCACTTTGAAGTCGGGGTTCATCCCACCGGCCGCATTACTGATCAGCAGGGTCCCTACGCCCAATTGCTTCATCACCCTGATGGGATAAGCCACTTCACTGGCCGCATAGCCTTCATAGAAGTGGAAGCGTCCGGCCATGGCCACAACGGTCTTCCCTCCCAGCTGTCCCAGCAGCAATTTACCGGAATGCCCTTCTACAGTAGACACAGGGAAATGGGGGATCTCGGCATAAGGGATCTCCAGCTCCACTTTCATGTCGGCCACCAGGTTACCGAGCCCCGAACCCAGGACGATACCCACTTCGGGGCGTCCGGCATAACGCGACTGGATATAAGCGGTGGTCTCCTGTAATCTGGTCATCAAGGCTGTCATGGTAAGAAGTTTAATAATTACGCACAATGGCGGGGCGCAAATATAAGGAATGACCATTGCCCCCGATAGCCCCTTCCTTAACTATATGTCATTTTTAAGAACCCTTTTCCGCCAATTCAGGTAGATTTTGACAGGTGGCATCATACTTGACCATATACCCTTCCACCCTGCCGGAACAATTTTGCCAGCTGGAAGTGTTATTTTGTCATATCAACAGATGATTATGAACCGATCGAAGTTTTTAATGAGCCCTGAGGACGAAATGGACTTTATCCCCATCATTCCCCTGAATGAACATGAAGCCGATGATAGCCAGGACCTGGACATACCCACTGACCTTCCCATACTGCCCCTGAGGAATACCGTATTGTTCCCCGGGGTGGTATTGCCCATAACCGTTGGCCGCGACAAAAGCATCAAGGCCGTGAATGAAGCCTATAAGGCCAATAAGCTGGTTGGCGTAGTGGCCCAGAAGGACAGCAATGTGGAAGACCCCACCATCACCGACCTCGAAGCCATTGGCTCCGTGGCCAAGATCATCAAGCTGATCAAGATGCCCGATGGCGGCACCACAGTCATCATCCAGGGCAAGCGCCGCTTCAAGCTCGACCAGTTCACCAGCGAAGAGCCCTTCTTCAGGGCCAAAGTGCAGTTGCTGGAAGAAGCGGAACCACCGACCGATGAAGACTTCGAAGCCTATGTAGCTAACATCAAGGATATCGCGACCCAGATCATCCAGCTGTCGCCCAACCTTCCTGCAGAAGCTTCCATTATCCTCAAGAATATTGAGAAGCCTGCCTTCCTCATCAATTTTGTTTCCAGCAACCTGAACACCGAACTCGGTGAAAAGCAGAAGCTGCTGGAACTGAATGATATCAAGGAAAGGGCCGACCTGCTGATGCAGCACCTGCAGCGCGAACTGCAGTTTGCCGAACTGAAGAACAAGCTTACGGCCAAGACCAAGACGGAATTGGACAAGCAGCAGCGCGAATACTTCCTTCAGCAGCAGATGAAGAGCATCAAGGAAGAACTGGGTGGCGACACCAATGAGCGGGAGCTGAAAGAAATGCAGAAAAAGGCCGAGAACAAGAAATGGTCACAGGCCGCGAAGGACATGTTCCAGAAAGGCATCGAGAAACTGGAACGCATGCATCCCAGCACGCCGGACTATTCCGTGGTGTACAACCACCTCGACCTGATGCTGGACCTGCCCTGGGAAGAATATACCGAAGACTCTTACGACCTGGGTCATGCGAAAGATGTGTTGGATAAGGATCACTATGGCATGGCCAAGATCAAGGAGCGCATCCTGGAATACCTGGCGGTATTGAAGTTGAAGGGTGACATGAAGAGCCCTATCCTTTGCTTTGTGGGTCCTCCCGGTATTGGTAAGACATCGCTTGGCCGCAGCATCGCCAGCGCCATCGGCCGGAAATATGTCCGCCTGAGCCTGGGCGGCCTGCATGATGAGAGTGAGATCCGCGGCCACCGCAAGACCTATATCGGTGCCATGCCCGGCCGCATCCTCCAGTCCATCCGCAAGGTAAAATCCTCCAACCCGGTCATGATCCTGGACGAGATCGATAAGGTAGGTGCCGACCACAGGGGCGACCCCTCCTCTGCCCTGCTGGAAGTGCTGGACCCCGAGCAGAACCATTCCTTCTACGACAATTACCTGGAGCTGGAATATGACCTGAGCAAGGTCCTGTTCATTGCTACCGCCAATGATATCAATACCATCCAGCCTGCACTGCGCGACAGGCTCGAGATCATCGACCTCAGCGGCTATGCCGTGGAAGAGAAAGTGGAGATCGCGAAACGCCACCTGGTGCCCAAGCAGAAGGAAGCCCATGGCCTCGCCAAGGTGAGTGTCAGGATGAGCGATAAGGTATTGCAGAAAGTGATCGAGGATTATACCCGGGAAAGCGGGGTGCGTGAACTGGACAGGCAGCTGGCCGCCATCATGCGGTCCATGGCCAAGGACTATGCCATCCATGGTAAGGTCAAGCCCACCCTCACCGTGGAAGATGTGGAAAGGATCCTGGGCAAGGCGAGGTACAGCAACGAGATCTATAAATCCGCCAATATGCCCGGTGTGGCGGTAGGACTGGCCTGGACCTATGTGGGCGGGGATATCCTCTTTATCGAGACCACCCTGAGTGAAGGCAAGGGGGAACTGCGCCTGACCGGTAACCTGGGCAATGTGATGAAGGAAAGCGCCACCACGGCCCTCACCTATATCCAGGCCAATGCCCGTAAACTGGGCATCGACCCCGAGGTATTCCAGAAGACCAATGTACATATCCACGTACCGGAAGGAGCGGTGCCGAAAGATGGTCCCAGCGCAGGTATTACCATGCTCACGGCCCTGACCTCGGCCTTTACCGGAAGGAAGATCAAGAACTACCTGGCCATGACCGGCGAGATCACCCTGAGGGGACAAGTATTACCGGTAGGTGGCATCAAGGAAAAGGTATTGGCAGCCCGCAGGGCCGGCCTGAAAGAGATCATCCTTTGCTGGCAGAATGAGAAGGACATCACCGAGATCGACCCTGAGTTCATCAAGGGACTGACCTTCCATTATGTGAAGACCATGCAGCAGGTGTTGGACATCGCACTGGTATAGCTTTTGGCTATATATTGTGACGTTTTGGTAGCATTTTTTTTAAACAAAACAAAGCAACTTGCGTTAGTATATATTGAAATTTTTCATGTTGGTTGTTTTAAGGGTTAATGATCCCCCATTTCAATGGGGGATTTCTTTTTTCTCCCCTTCCTGGTGCACAGGATCACCGGATGCATGATTTGTTCCTATCTTAACGCCCGATGGGTATCCAATTTTCAAGAATGGCAAGGAAAGTTTTGTTGCTGGCATTGGGCCTCGTAATGACGGGAATGGCCGGCGCCCAAACACTTGGCGGTTCTACTGTTTACAATTTCCTGCGTTTCCCGGCTACCCCATTGGTGACCGCCCTCGGCGGGGAGAATATCTCCGTCATCGGCCGCGAAAGTGGTATGGGCTTCCAAAACCCTGCCCTGGTGCGAAAGGAAATGCATGGACAAATGCAGGCCGTATTTTCCGGGATCCAGTCGCAGGTACAGCAATACCATCTTGCCGGTGCTTACCACCAGGAGTCGATCCAGACCAGTTTTTCCGGGCATATCCAGTATTTTAATTACGGCAATATCACCCAAACGGATGCTGCGGGGAATATCCAGGGTAGTTTCAAGCCCAGGGATTTCGTGGTGCAGGTGAATGCCTCCAGGCAATACCTGGAACGATGGCATTATGGGATGGGCATCAAGTTCATCCAGTCGGATTACGGCCTGTACCGCTCCAGTGCACTGGCCATGGATTTTGGGGTGAACTATTATGATAGCAGCCGCTTGCTGCAGGTGGGACTGGTGGCCAAGAATATGGGCTTCCAGTTAAAGGCCTATGAGGGAACGGCCAAGGACAACCTGCCATTTGACCTGCAGTTGGGTGTCACGAAAAGACTGGCCAAGGCACCGATCCAATTTTCAGTTACGGCACATCACTTACACCGGTTGATCTTGAATTACAACGACACCACCTTCAATGCAGAGGTGGGGGTTAGTCCACCGGATAATGGCTTTGAAAAGGCCTTGCAACATTTTGTGTTTGCCACCCAGTTCTTCATCGGGGATAAGCTGGAGTTGAGTGCCGGTTACAATCATTTAAGGAGAAGGGAGCTGAACATTCCCAATGGCGCCAATGGGCTAACGGGGTTCAGTTATGGGGCGGCTTTCCTGCAACCCCGGTGGAGTATCCGGTACAGCCATGCGAATTACCAGGGCGGGAAGGGGTATAACCAGTTTGGGGTGGTGGTGAGTTTCGAGAAGTAACTTTGCGCACATTGCGTTTCTTCGCGGACTTTGCATTAGTTTTTGTAACGCAAAGTCCGCAAAGAACCGCAGAGAACGCAAAGGATATCACTAATGACAATGCGCGGCTTCCTTGAAGGCTTCCCTTGGTTTGAGTCCGAGTAACTGGAACATCATGTTATCGTCATCGAAGGATGGGTTGGGCGTGGTCAGCAGTTTATCACCTGCAAAGATGGAGTTGGCACCAGCCATGAAGCAGAGCGCCTGTTCGGCGAGGCTCATGTCGTTGCGGCCGGCACTGAGGCGCACCATGGTGCCAGGCATCAGGATACGTGCTGTCGCGATCATGCGCACCATATCCCATACATCCACTTTGTTGTTGTGCTGCAAGGGAGTGCCCTGCACCGGTACCAGTGCGTTGATGGGAACGGATTCCGGATGCTGGGGCAGGGTGGACAGGGTATGCAGCATACCGATCCTGTCTTCATGCGTTTCCCCCAGGCCAATGATACCACCGCTGCAAACGCTGATACCCGCTTTGCGAACGTTGTTAAGCGTTTTCAGGCGATCATCATACGTACGTGTGGTGATGATATCGGCATAATGTTCTTCTGACGTATCGAGGTTGTGGTTATAGGCATAGAGACCAGCATCATGCAGTTTCTTAGCCTGCTCTTCGGTGAGCATGCCCATGGTACAGCACACTTCCATGCCCAGTTCATTCACACCCTTCACCATATCCAGCACACGGTCGAAGTCGCGGTTATCGCGCACTTCCCTCCAGGCCGCACCCATGCAGAAACGGGTACTACCGGCTTCCTTCGCCTTGCGGGCATAGTCCAGCACCTCATCGGTCTTCATCAGGGCATGTACATCCACCCCTGTGTTATAGCGGGCCGCCTGTGGGCAATAGGCACAGTCTTCGGGACAACCACCGGTCTTGATGGACAGCAGTGTACATACCTGCACCTCTGCCGTATCCTGGTACTCGCGGTGGATGGTCGCTGCGCGGTAGATCAACTCGAGCAACGGGGTATTGTAGATTTCTCTGATCTCTTCCTTGGTCCAGTCGTTTCGGATCATTGGGTTGTATTTTCTATTCAGTAATGATGTAAATAATTTTTTCGTTCTAACAGTCACCTATAACCGCAATTACAGGTAGCTGAGGTTGGTCTTGGGACTGAGCGTCAGCAAGGTCTCATACATGAGCTTGATGGTGTTCTCGATATCGCTCTTGTGCAGCATTTCCACGGTGGTGTGCATGTACCGCAGCGGGATGGAGATCAGCACAGATGGGCAACCATCATTGGCATAGGCAAAGGAATCGGTATCGGTACCGGTACTCCTGCTTACGGTGCGCATCTGCAGCGGGATACCGGACTTTTCCGCCACCTCCTGCACCAGCGACAACAATTTATTATGCACGGCAGGTCCATAGGTGGGTGAAGGACCCTTGCCGCAAACCACATCGCCTTCAATGATCTTGCTGATCATGGGCGTGGAGGTATCATGGGTCACGTCGGTGATGATGGCGATATTGGGCTTGATCCGGCGGGCGATCATTTCAGCGCCGCGAAGGCCGATCTCTTCCTGAACTGCATTCACCACGTACAAACCATAGGGCAGTTTCTTCTTGTTCTCTTTCAGCAACCTTGCCACTTCCGCGATCATGAAGCCACCGATACGGTTATCGAAGGCGCGGGCGATATAATAATCATTCGCCAGTTCATCGAACCCATCCTGGTAGGTCACCACTGCCCCTACATGGATGCCGAGGTCTTCCACTTCTTTCTTGCTCCGGGCACCGCAGTCGAGGAAAAGGTTCTCCACCTTGGCCACTGGCTCTTTCTGGTCGGCATTACCCAGGCGGGTATGGATGGCCGGCCAGCCGAAGACGGCCTTCACGGGTCCTTTCTTACCATGCACGAATACCCTTTGCGAAGGGGCGATCTGGTGGTCCACCCCGCCATTGCGCTTGAGGTAGAGCAATCCTTCCGGGGTAATATAGTTCACGAACCAGCTGATCTCATCGGCGTGCGCCTCGATCACCACCTTGAAAGGGGCATCGGGGTTCACCACGCCTACAACGGTTCCGTAGGGATCTACAAAATGCGTGTCCACATAAGGCTTCAGGTAATCCAGCCAGATGCGCTGGCCGGCGGTTTCAAAGCCTACAGGAGAAGGGGTATTCAGGTAGTTACGGAGGAACTGGTGTGATCTCTCATTCAATATGCTTTCTGCCTTACGGGCAGCTTTACTCTTGGCCATAGCTGATCATTTAGCGGTCAAAGATAAAGACTAGATGGTTCCGATGACCACCAGCAAGGCCTGCAACAGCATCATTCCGTCCACCCCTGCCAGGTAGAGGTAGTCGTTGTTCATTCTTTTGGTGGCCTGGATGACGATACGGGTACACAAGGCGGAGAGCAGCATGGCATGGAAGAAGGCGAAGGCACCGGTGCGGGCGAGCTGCCATGCCGATAATAGCACAAAGAACCCTAATGCGATATCCGTAAACAGGTAAGCACGCCCTACCCCCCATCTTACGGGCAGGGTCCGGATGCCATCCAGTGCATCCACTTCCCGGTCGCGGATATCAAAGGCCAGGCAGAGCACCCACATAAAAATGAAACGACGGACCATCACCAGCCAGAAATCAGCCGGGTCGAGTCCCGTTTGGTCCACCGGGAACCAGACCGTGACCAGGGTCCATTCGAGGGAAAGCAGGATGATCTTCAGGCCGCCATATTCCTTTAAGCGTTTGCGCCTGAACGGTAGTAAGGGAAAAGAATAGAGTGCTGCCAGGATGGCGAGTACCACCATCACCAGGAAATGCCGCGGTTGCAGCCACCACAAACTTACCAGGACCATAAGTCCCCCGATGGCCAGCATCCGGACTTGGTTGTTGCGATTGGCAGCGGTCCACCTGGCCCGCTCGGTGATGATGGGCTTATCGGGCTTGAAGAAATAATGGAGGTTGTATTGTACCAGGGTGGCGCCGAACACAAAGGCATAGACCGACCAATGGTTGGTTGGCAAGCCCAGCAGGAGATTGGTTTCCATGCATAAGGCAACCGCACAACAGGCGATGAACAAAGCACTGAAGAGAAAGAAATCAACGAAGGACTTCATGGTGTAAACCTATTGACCCAGCAGGACAATAGTACCGGTAACAGCGGTATCGCTGGTATTGTTCTCCCGATCCATCACCACCAGTTTAATGCGGATGGTATCGTTCTTGTCCTGGCCGGGACGGGCCTGGATCTCCTTGTAGATATTCACCCAATCGAGGTTGAGTTCGATCTCCCCCTTATCATTGTCCGGGAAATCAGGCACCGGCAGATTGATGGGTGCATAGGGCGGCACATTGGGCGCCAGCCTGCGGGTATTGAGCAGTTCAGGAAGATAGATCAGGGAGCCGCGGCTTACATCCCCTTCCTTATCGGTGTATTCCATGCGCACAAAAAGGGTACCCCCCACCGGAACAATACTAGTTTCTTCCTTGATGGAGATGGACGGAGTGGTCTGGAATTTATCTTTGCTGCAACTCGTCGTGATAGCGAACAAGACCAATACGGGTACCAATTTCCTGAGCATAAGCGATCTATATTGTGAACGAATTTATCAACAAGCCGGCGATTAACCTAACATGCGAAGCGAATTGATTCATAAAATTTTCCTAACCGGGCCGGATGATTTTGAGCCGCTGGCACTGGCTATTTTCCGTTACCAATACCAACACAACAAGGTATACCGGGAGTATTGCAAGGCCATCCACCGGCCTGCGGAACAGGTACACCAACTCACCGATATCCCCTTCCTGCCCATCCGCTTTTTCAAAAGCCATGCCATCACAACAGGAACATTTGAGGCCGAGACTTGGTTCGAAAGCAGCGGTACCACCCAGACCATCAACAGCCGGCACTATGTACGCTCATTGGAACTTTATCAAAAGAACTTCATGGAGGGCTTCCGTTTGTTCTATGGCGAGCCCACCGACTGGTGCATCATTGGCCTTTTACCTGCCTACCTTGAAAGGCAACATTCCTCCCTGGTGGTGATGGCCGATGCCCTGATCAAGGCTTCGGGGCATGCCGATAGCGGCTTCTACCTATATGATTATGAAAGATTGCATGACACCCTCTCGCGGCTGGAAGCGGCGGGACAGCCCACCCTCCTGCTGGGTGTCACTTTTGCCCTGCTCGATTTTGCGGAGCAGTTCCCCATGGCGCTGAAGCATACGGTGATCATGGAGACCGGGGGCATGAAGGGAAGGCGGAAGGAAATGACCCGGCCGGAACTGCATGCCATCCTGCAGTCGGGCTTGCGTGGGGCGCGGATCCATTCGGAATATGGGATGACCGAGTTGTTGTCGCAGGCCTATTCCCAGGATAATGGCATCTTCCATTGCCCGCCATGGATGAAGGTGGTATTAAGGGAAGAAGACGATCCCTTCCGGCTATGGGCGGCCACGCCGGGGGACAGGAAGAGCCTGAACGGGGTGATCAATGTGATCGACCTGGTGAATATCGACTCCTGTGCCTTCATTGCCACCGATGATATGGGGAAACTTTATCCCGGGGGCGGCTTCGAGGTGCTGGGGCGCCTGGACAATTCGGATATCAGGGGGTGCAGCCTGATGGTGCTCTAAAAAATATTTTTGGTGTAAGCAGCATTCCGTAAAACCGGTTGGTCTTTTATTCCTGAAAGGGCTCTATTTTAACCCTTTATGACCAAAGCTTACTGCTTTTTACTGCTGCTTGCTTACCAGCCACTAAGACCGGGGACGTTGTTCCCGGTTTTTTTTTTGGAATTAGTATGATTCACGCAAAGACGCGACGGTACGCAAAGGCACAAAGGTAGCAGAGCCTTTGAGGGGTTTTATAAGAGCGCAACGCTTTGGCTGTGCCAAATTATTTTAGTTTTCGTTAGGTAACGCTTTGCCTGCCTTAGCTTTGGCATCGGCAAGCAAAGGACCGCGAAGGGCGCTAAGTTTTTTTTCAGGCCCCGGTTCGGCGGTCGGGTTCTTTCATGGACCAGGGTCCATCACCGGCTACCAGGAAATAGACCAGCAATCCCAAGACGAGCACCTGTACAAACCAGGCGGGGAAAGGCCGGAACAATTCCTGGCCGCTATTCACGAAAAATAGCGCACCCAACAGGATGGGGATCTGGATCAGGCAGGCGATACGGGTGTAAGCCCCCAGGATCAGCAGGATACCACCCATCAGGTGGGCAAGGAAAATGTAGTGACCCAGCACCACTAATGCGAAGGAAGGCATGGGAAGGTTGGCATTCACATCCGCCATCATATCACTCATATTGGCCGGGAACTGCAGCCCGCGGATACAGAGGAAAATGCCCAGGGCAATGCGTACAATGTCCATCCACCGTGGATGGTGCATATCACCCCAATGTTCAATGCGTTGAAGGAGGTTCATATGCCTAGATTATGGGTGAAGAAATAAAGAGCAGTTATAAGTTACGAAAAAATCGGGAGTTATGGAGGGTGCTGGAAAAGGCATACAGCTCAAGGTAGTTGGGGGGATAGGAATGTAACGCAAAGTTCGCCCGCCTTCGCTTCGCTTCGGCGGGTAAACCTACCAAATTATCCTGTTTTAAATTCGAACGCTAACTGTACCAAAAGCGGACAGTCCCTCCCCTATTAAAAATTCATAACTCAAAGATTTTCAGGCAATTAAAAAACTGGCATCATTCTGCTTGGGAAAATGGCAAACCATCTGCCATTTGCAAGCAATAACATTATACCTATGATCCTTAATTATTTCAAGCTGGCCTGGCGCAGTCTACGCAAGAACAAAGCGTTCTCCCTCCTCAATATCGCAGGACTGGCCATTGGCATGTGTTGCACGATGTTGATCCTGTTATGGGTGTACCAGGAAAGGTCCTGGGACAAGCACAATGAACACTACCAGAACATCTACCACATCTTTTCGCACCGCGATTTCAATGGCGAGATCAATACCGGTCCCGATATGATGTACCCGCTGGCCGGGGCCATCAAGGACAATATCCCCGAAATTGAAGCCGCTACGGCACTGACCTTCCCCGAGCAGGCGCTGTACACCAATGGCGATATCATGCTGAAGAAAACGGTGGTGCAGGCTACACCGGACTATTTCAAACTCTTCACCCACCAGTTCATTGAAGGCAATGCAACAGGCTTCAGTCAAACCGATGGGCTCATCCTGACCGAAAGTACTGCCAGGGCATTGTTTGGCTCTACCAATATCCTGGGCAAACAGGTAATGGTCAACAATAAACGGAACACCACGGTCAGTGCCGTGATCAGGGATCTGCCAAAGACCTCCAGCATCCAGTTTGACGTGCTGGAACCCGTAAATAGTAGTTCCCCCTTTTTCCAGCAAGCTGCCAATGACTGGATCAACTGCAACCTGGCCGTATATGTGAAAACCAAGGCCGGAGCCCAACCCCAAAAACTGGAAAGCTCCATCATGAATTTGATCAGGTCGAGGGTAAAAGATCCCAATCCTACCACCAGGGGAAGCATTACCCTACATCCCATGGCCAAGTGGAGACTATATGAAGAATTCAAGGGAGGAAAGAATACGGGGGGACGCATCGCTTATGTGAAGCTCTTTACCTGGATCGCCATCATCATATTGGTGATCGCCTGTATCAATTTCATGAACCTTTCCACCTCCCGGTCGGAGAAAAGGGCCAAGGAAGTAGGCATCCGGAAGACCCTGGGCTCAGAGAAAGCGCAGTTGCTTTTCCAGTTCCTCGCTGAATCCATCCTGGTGGCCTTTATCGCCTTCCTGCTGGCAGTAGTACTCTTCTACCTGGTATTACCCGGATTCAATGCCCTGCTGAAGACTGAGATCAGCATTCCTTATCACCATGCCAATTTGTGGCTGGTGATCATAGCCATCATAATAGGAACAGGCCTTGTAGCAGGAAGCTATCCAGCCTTCTTCCTCTCCGCCTTCCAACCGGTAAAAGTGCTGAAAGGCACTTATGCAGGCGGCAAGGGCGCATCCCTTCCCAGGAAGCTGTTGGTGACCGGGCAGTTCATCGTTTCCATTGTCCTGATCTCTGCCACCATCATCGTGTACCGGCAGATCCAGTTTGTGCAGCAACGCGACCTCGGCTACAAGCAGGACAACCTGGTGATGGTCCACTCCTCTGAACAACTGAACCAGAACTATACGGCCTTCCGGAATGAGTTGATGCAATCGGGCCTGGTAGCCTCCATCAGCCGTTCTTCCAATCCCCTGACAGATATCTTCGGTTATACATCAGGGGTGAGTGTTAAAGGTCCGGTCAACAATAATCCGGTACTGGGATTTTTCTTTGCCGACGCCAATTTTTCCGGGACCGTCCAGGCCAGGATGATTGAAGGCAGGGATTTCCAGGTGGGTGATACCAATTCCGTGCTCCTGAATAAGGAGGCCGTGAAACTGTTGGGATTGAAGAACCCTGTTGGGCAGGATATCAAATGGGCAGGCAGGGACAGGCGCGTAGTGGGGGTCATCGATAACATGGTGATGCTTTCCCCTTATGAAGCACCTACGCCGATCCTGATCAATTATGAAGAAAAGTGGTCCAATATGACAACGATCCGCCTTGCTGAGCATGCAGATGTACGCAAGGCCATTGCCCAAATCGAACAAACCTATAAGCAACTCAGTCCGGCCACTCCCTTCCAATACCAGTTCGTTGACGAAGCCTTCCAGGAGAAATTCGACAATGAGCAGCTGGTAGGCAAACTGGCATTGGCTTTTTCGGGGCTGGCCATCTTTATCTGCTGTCTAGGTTTGTTTGGACTGGTGGCTTCCACCATTGAAAGGCGCACCAGGGAGATCGGCATCCGCAAGGTATTGGGCGCATCCGTTGGCCATTTGCTGGTATTGATGTCAAAGGACTTCATCATACTGGTGGGCATTGCCTTCCTGGTAGCGATCCCGGCAGCCTGGTGGCTGATGCATGAATGGCTGGCCAATTATGCCTACCGCGTGAACATCCATATCGGCCTGTTTGGACTGGTAGGACTATTGATCGCATGCATAGCCATCCTGACCGTTAGCCTCAATGCCTGGCGGGCAGCACTGAGCAACCCGGTGAAGACCTTACGAAATGAGTGATACTAACGTAGAAGAATATTCGAACTCTTAAGCGCAACCAGTGTTAGAAAAGGAGAAAAGCCCGGCACCCGATGCCGGGCTTTAACCGTTAAACAGGGCATACCGTTTACAAAGCCCAGCCCAACCCCTGCCAGTTAAGGGAATAGATTGTAAATTCCCTTAAACATGCATTGATGAAATTCACCCATCTATGGATATTTGATTATTTGTCTGCCAACACCCTACTGTTATTACTGACCAGTTTCACCATATTCGTTCTACCCCTCTTCCCTTCTTCCACTTACCCGGTACTGTATTCCGCCTTCTTCACCCTGATCTTCTTCATGGCCTCCTATGCGATCCATAAGACCAGTAAGCCCCTGCTGTTCATCACCCTTGCCCTGATCATTTTGGTCTGGGTCAGTAACCTGGCCAATTTAGAATCGCTGAAGATCCTTTTCCGGACCTGCCAGTTCCTGTTCTTTTTCTACCTCGTGAGCGCCCTGATCCGCCAGGTGGCAGCCAACCAGTCCGTTACCGCCAGGGTGATCGCCGATGCCATCACCGGCTATTTGTTACTGGGCTTCGCCTTTTCCCTGGCCGTTACCGTATTGGCTTCTGTGCATGCGGGCGCCTATAATTTCCATGGGGGAGCCTTATCGTCCAAAACATCTACGGAGATGTTTCCCGAAAATGTTTATTACACCTTCATCACTTTTACCACAACAGGCTATGGCGATTTTTTACCCCAGACCCCACTGGCCAAATCGCTGGCCATCCTGATCAGTGTCTCCGGGCAACTATACATCGCCGTTATCATCGCCCTGTTGGTCGGCAAGTATGCCGCCAACCAGATAACCCGTCAAGAATAACCCATATAAAGAATACCATGTCAACATCCACCAACTCCTTTCTCAAAAGCCTGCTGCGGCCATCCGTCTTCTGGCTTTTCGCGTTCATTCCCATCACCTTTATCCTGGAAAAGAGCGGGGCAAAGGATTCCACCATCTTCTTTACATCGGCCATGTCCATCATCCCCATTGCCAAGCTGATCGGGGAAGCCACGGAAAACCTGGCCCACCATACCGGAGATGCCATTGGCGGGTTGCTGAACGCTACATTCGGCAATGCACCCGAACTGATCATAGCCGTTATAGCATTGAAGGAAGGCCTGCATGAGATGGTACTGGCTTCCCTTATCGGGGCCATTCTCGCGAACCTGCTGTTGGCCACCGGCATTGCGATGCTGGTGGGTGGCGTGAAGTACCATGTGCAGGAATACAATCCCGTCAGCGTAAGGATCTACAACTCCATGATGTTCATCGCCATTTCCAGTATGATCATCCCGAGTGCCTTCAGCCGTTTCTTTGGCGCGGAAGAAGCCTACCAGCAAAACCAGCAAAACCTCAATATACTGTTATCGATCGCCTTATTGCTGGCCTATATCCTTTACCTCTTCTTCATGATCAAGACCCACCCCGATTTCTTCCGGAGTGCCGGCAAGGAAGAAGGGGAAGCGAGTGAGGAAGGAAGTTATTGGTCAGTGGGTAAATCAATCGGCGTGTTGGTTGCGGCCTCCGTAGGCGCCGCCTTTATGAGTGAAGTATTGGTAGGTGCGGCAGAAGGCACCGGCAGGGAACTGGGCATGAGCGCTGCGTTCATTGGAATCGTGTTTGTGGCCATCATTGGCGGGGCGGCGGAAAGCCTGTCGGCCATTGCCATGGCGCGAAAGAATAAAGTAGACCTCACCATGGGCATAGCCATGGGCAGTTCCATCCAGATCGCCTTATTTGTGGCGCCGGTGATCGTATTGCTGAGTTTTGCGGTGGGGCCTAAACCCCTTTACCTGGCCTTCAACAAAGCAGAATCCGGAGCAGTATTCATGGCCGTATTGCTCACGGCCGTGATCGCAGGTGATGGCAGGTCGAACTGGTACAAGGGCATCCAGCTCATTACCCTCTATGCCCTTATCGCCATTATGTTTTATTTTATACCGGAAATCACCAAACAATAAACCATGGCACAACAGGATTTCTGGATCAGGATCATCAACAGGCGCGGACCCTTGCTGGATCCCGTCAGCCGTACCTCGGAGATCATCTTCGGCCTGATCATGGTACTTACTTTTACCTGTTCCATCAGTGCGGCCACTGCCATGAAAGATGATATCCGAACCACCCTATGGGCCGCCCTGGGATGTAATGTCGCCTGGGGCATCGTGGACGGCTTCATGTACCTGATGGCCCTTTTGATAGAACGGGGGGATACCATCACGGCCGTGAGGACCGTACTCCAAAGCCAGGACAAGGGGGAAAGGGAGCAGGTCATCCGCGATTACCTGCCGCCCGCCATCGAAACGATCATCCAGCCCGGGGAATTGGAAAGCATCAGCCAGGCAGTGGGCAGGTTGCCCGAGCCACCGAACAAGGTCCCGATCACCTGGAAGGATGTGAAAGCCGCAGGTGCTATCTTCCTGCTGGTCTTCTTTTCCACCTTCCCTCCTACCTTACCCTTTATGTTGATGGAGGATTATGAGAAGGCCATCAGGATCTCGAATGCCATTGCCCTGTTGTTGCTGTTCATTACCGGCTATAAGCTGGGCAGGAGTTCGGGCTATCGTCCCTTCCCGATGGGATTGGTCTTTGCCCTTGTCGGTGCCCTATTAGTAGCTTCAACCATAGCATTAGGCGGATGAAAAAGCGATTATACATAAGCGTTATACTGGGATGCTTCCTCTCCATTGCCAACGCGCAGCAGGCCGATAGTTCCGGGAAGGGATGGGAAGTGGAAGCGGCGGCATTGTGGTACATCATACCCGATGACCAGTTCATATTGCCCATTGTGAAGGCGGATAAGGGCAGGCTGCATCTGGAGAGCCGTTACAATTACGAGGACAGGAATACCATTTCCTTCTTTGCGGGGTATAATATTAATGGCGGCAAGAAGCTGAGTTATACGATCACGCCCATGCTGGGATGGGCGGTGGGGCAATCGGATGGTATTGCGCCGGGACTGGAAGCGACATTGGGGCTGGGCAAGTTCGAGTTGTATTCGGAAATGGAATACCTGTTCGAGTTCAATGACAAGGCGAACTCTTATTACTATAACTGGACCGAGCTGAATTTCTATCCGCGGGATTGGCTTTGGTTCGGGATCACGGGCCAAAGGACCAGGGCCTACCAGAGTGAGCTGGAGATCCAGCGCGGGGTGCTGACGGGTTTCAGCTGGAAGCAGTTGAGTGTGACGGGGTACCTGTTCAATCCGTGGATGGAAGGGACTTTCGGGATTGTGAGTGTGGCGTGGGCGTTTTAGGCTAATAAGAGGGGTAACGCAAAGTACGCTTCGCCTGCCTTAGCTTTAGCATCGGCAGGTAATAAAGCGCGAAGAACGCAAAGAGAAATCCCCTTTGCGCCCTCTGCGTCCTCTTCGCGGACTTTGCGTTACTTTCCCTACCCCATCATCGCCCTTACCACCAACCACGTATCCGTATACTGCCGGAAAGCCACCACCTTTCCCTCCTTCACATCATAGCTATGCAGGAAATCGGCCTGCATGGATTTACCGGTCGGGGCATAGGTCCCCGAATAATACCCTTCCACGAAAACATGGCTACCCGCCGCATGGAAATTGGTAACGACCGCCTTCCAGTCGAGCCATTCCGTCTGCAAGCGGCGGAAAACCTTTTTGATCACTTCATCGGCCGAGGAATAGGATCCGCTGCCGGGGAAACCATCCATCTGCTTCCATTGGACAGCAGCGTCCAGCAGCTGAAGTAAGCCGGGTTCGTCCTTGGCCGCAAAATAGCGGTAGAGTGCTTCAATAACTTGAACAGGTTCCATCATGGCAAAAGATTGAGGCATAAAAATGCCCTGTCCGGGATGGAGCAAAAATGAACTGGTTCAAGTTTGGCAGGCACGGGAATAACAGAAGCCACGACACCTCCCCTACCCAAAACCGCTACCGTGTTTTCACGGAAAATACCAGGACAAGCCCAAAACCGTCTTTTTCCCCTTGCTTCAGAAAAATTCGCATATTAAATTAGGGACGTATTGACACTCAACCCTTTGGGACTGAGCAGGCGAAGCCGTGCCCAGGCATCAAAAATGAAAAGGCATCCGATGGAGAGGAAGTATAGTGCGAAAAGAAAAGGAGGCGACCATGAAGACAATTACAGTGGGCGGCATGTTTCACCGATTGCCCATCGGGTAAAAGTAAGTTACATGCTATTATGAAGCTCATAATATCGGCAGTCAATATTTTATGCATTTGCTCATGTGTAGACAGATTTGACAAAAAGTTATCCTTGACAAATAATATTTCCATTGTCTCTAAAACTTATGCAAAAAGAATTAGAATCAACAAGTCTAGTGATATTGACATCAGTTATTGTCAGGGGGAATCCACTTCAATTAACTCAGTTGACAATTGTATCATTCAAAATTCCGATACAGTAAAGTATTTAAGGAGATCGACTTTAATTTTTGATTCTTTGGGACAAATAAGCAAGTTTTTGCAATATCATCCAGAAGGTATTTTATCTTATTCAAAAAAAGATTTACTACAAGACACAGCAATTATTGAAGAAATATATATTAATCTCAAAAGATCAAATTCAATTGCAATTGATCTTAATCATGAAAAAATCATAGACAACGGGGATACTTTAAAAATTTACGACCATTGGGAGATACAAAAATTCATATTCGTAACTTCAACCAGGACAAATAAGAAAAAGTCCAATAATCTGGATTCTGACTATACTATAATTTACGCTTATGAATAACGACATTTAACATTGAGTTTCCTGCAATGATGGCATACAGTTGAACAATCAACAACATATCAACTACCATCCAATTTTCGGGCAGACAGGTTTTAATTGAAATGTAAATCTAAATTTAAACATCATAATTCTATTTGGCGTAAGCCCCGGGCTAATAATCTTAAAATCCAGAACTACAGCAAGCCCAGTTCGTTTTATGCAAACTACTGACACCCAAAAGCTTAAGTTACTCTGACATTTTCCTGAAATGAATAAACTTGACATAAGGCGACAAATCCTGATAACTAAGATATTTCTACTTGTCTGTGTTGTGACAATATTTTCTTGTAATCAAAAGCAAAAGTTTGACAAAACCAAATGGGCTGAAGTCGCAGACTTAATGACGTTTCCTAACAGAAAGTACATGATTGACGACTTGGTTCAAAACTATCAATTACAAGGTAAGACATATGACGAGTTAGTTGAACTACTAGGACCTCCACAATCTGAGCTTGACAGCACATTACAAGTTTACTATAACATTGACGTTGACTATGGCTCGGACATAGACCCTGTTTATACGAAAACTCTTTCAATACAGTTTGACAAGGATACATTCGTTAAAAACTATAAAGTGCAAGTTTGGAAAAAATAGTGGGATAAGAATATCTGCATACAAAATGCAGTTTTGAGACAGCGGGTGGCGAGGCAAAGCGTCGGTCATCACCTGTAATTCTATTTAGCTTTTGAATAATTTTCTATCTTTAGTGACACCGTTGAGCACTCGTCGCCAGGGACGACGTAAAACAATTGCCCCGCCGACCGCAAAGCCGTGATACGTTAGATGCTACTGCGACATTCTGCAAATTATGAGAGTGCCGATTTTTGTTATTGCTGGACTGCCCAATAAGAATGAGGTTGAACATTTGCCAGAATTGCAATCGAAGCTGAATGCTGCATTAAATAAAATTGTTCCCGGCTTAACTGCTCTTCGTAAGGAACATTTGTTTACAATAAGACACGACAATGCAACTATATATGCTGCTTTGATGAAGAACGAAGCAGAA
The DNA here is from genome assembly GCF_018595685.2 of Flavihumibacter rivuli. NCBI lineage: Bacteria > Pseudomonadati > Bacteroidota > Chitinophagia > Chitinophagales > Chitinophagaceae > Flavihumibacter > Flavihumibacter rivuli. The sequence continues at coordinate 664,752 of NZ_CP092334.1, read as the reverse complement.
ATGAAAGACTGGAAGAAAATGGCCAAAGACTTTGAACTGACTATAGATATGAGTGGACTTAATAGGAAATCACTTGAGGCAAGACTCAACAGTATAAAAAGAACATTTCCTACTCTTTACCAGGATGTACACTATAACATAGCCAGAGCGACTTTTGATGTAATGGAAGATTTACCAAACATCAAAATCTATGGCTTTCTTTGAAAGATGCAGCAGCCAACATGGATTTGCTGCAATAGGTGCTGAAGAATTTGTTTTCAACTTATTATCTTTTTTAACGATAGAATGAAAGACAAGCTGCAGTTTTTCAAATACACCTACTGACAGCAACACCCTCTACGTTGCCCGCAACCTACATGCAGATAGTTCAAGGAACCATAAATGATCGTAAAGTCCTTTATTTCGATATAGATGACAGCCTTAACGAAATTGAAAGGATTGATCTTGAATCTTGGGTGACATATGTTATTGCGGACGATGTTTCCCATCCACTCTTAAATAGATATGCCGAGATGGCAATTGATAAGAACCTCCTTTATATGTCGGCCACCGGAAAAGCCGGTAGTGAGATTGATGACCTTTTTGATAGTTTGATTGTGCAAAGAGAGATCGAAGGAATGAAGTTGCCAATGTGGTTTAGAGACAAGGATGATGTATTAATGACTACATGGCATGATGATTTTGAAGAAGGCTATTGGTTTATTACGTCAGTAGCTCAGTATGAGGATTTTCCTATAAAATCAGTGGTTGTTGTTAACTTTAGTCAGATTAGCCGATTTGGAGAGATACAAGTTCTTACGGAAAGAATTCGTTCCGGACAATTTCCTTGAAATGAAACGACTGCGGGCAACACTGGGTTTTGCGTCATGGCGGCGGAAGCCTAAACCCTGATCGCCAGTAATTCTAATCATCTTTAAACCAGGGCTGGGCTGTGAATCCCTGAATACCGCCACGAACGCAAAGCCCCGGCCGTTATAGGGCATCTTTAAAGACGACGACGATTTGACTAGAACGAGCAAAATATTAAATATCATTTACGGCTTGACAGTTGTGTTTTTTCTGTTGGACAGTCTGACAAGTATGGATATAAAAAACCAAACGCTAAAGTCAATTGTTTACTTCGGACTCTTAATTGGAACACTATTAACATTAATTTGGAATGTCATCACACTTACAACAACAACACGAAAAATCATTTGCGCTATTCTGCCGACAACAGTTCTAACATTGATTTTAATAGCAGGACCAATGAAGATTTTATTTTTAACTGGTGCTTGGCGGACACAAACAATTTTGTATCAAAACGGACACTTGAATTTTAATACTGTGGAGTTTCAAATGCAAGATGTTGGAGCATTAGGTTATAACAAGCGGACAGTTGAAGTTTTCTATTTGACACCGTTGTTTATGATTACAAGCGAAGTTCCCAACGATATTGACAAAAGAGTTGAATGGATTAAAGTTGACAAAGACGTAAACGAACTTGAAATAAAATCCCCTTAGACGGAGGAGATAAAACGCCCTATAACATTGGGTTTTATGCAAGTTGGGCAGGACCAGTAAACATCAACTAATTGCAAAGCCAGACTGTGGTTCAGGGCTGGATAAACAAACTTGAGCTTTTGTACATAATTTCATCATCAGTTTTTTAATCAGCAGCGGCGCCGGGTGGACGGAATTCTATTTCCCAACCTTCATAAAGCCCTGTTCGTTGTACGCTATTTTCTGACACAGCATTCATTTCAAGATTTTACGCATGACAAAAGATAAGCTAATTCAATTCTATAAAGGAACGGATTATCAAAATGAAATTCGAAAAGGTCTTCCACCTCGGCCGAGTGAATGGCACTTACCAATTTATTTAAAGCAACTATTTGAATCTAACCCAGATTTTTTGAAAGATTTACCGAGTAAGCTTTCAGATGGAAAATTGGATATACCAATTACGCATTCGGACAGCATTCATCTGAGAAGCACACTTTTACACGAGTCTATATTTTCATTTTATAAAGCATTCTATAATTATTTAGCCGCTCGGAGATTATATAATGGGGGAATTGAACATTGGATTGAAATAACAAACTATTATTCGAAACTTTATCTGGCGAGAGCCACTAATACCATCTTAGGGAACCAACTATACTCAGTTGGACAAGCACAACAGTATTTTAACCCTGAAATTCTAGAAGCCGTGAATCCAAAAGGATACGAAAAGTATAAAAATGGTGCTCAAAGAATAAGCTACACGGTAGAATTAGATATAGACATAGAAGGTCAAGCTGGAAAAATCAGTTATTCCAAAAGATCAGTTTCGACACATCAAGACACTTGGAAAACTTATAAAAGTTTGAACGTAGAAAACTTAGGGTTAACTAGGTTGGACAATTTTGACACAGAAAGCTGGGATTTAATCGATGAAAGAATGTCTTAACCCCCTATAAACTGGACAGATTTTTCAAAATGGTTTGCTACTGATTCGTTGATGTCCTGGTCATCCGTAAGGCAAAGATAGGCCGGTTCGGTGTGCTGGTCAAGGCTATACAAAGCGGACGCCGTCCGCATACCCTCGCTGTCCGGCCTTGACAAGCCCACCGTCCCCGGCGCAAGTTGTGGCCTAACAGCTGACAAGGACATACCTTGTGCCCATTTTTGCATTGGTGTGAGGAAGCCGATAGCCCCGTGTTTGCGCTTAACGTTATACCAGTGCATGTACTTCTCTATGTGCTGCTTTGCATCATAAAAACTGGAAAAGGAATGCCGGTCAATCAGCTCGCTTTGCTGAATGGAATGAAACGCTTCGATGTAAGCATTTTCCTCCGGAGTGGCAACATGTGTAAACTCTTGCTGTGCTTCCAGTGCTTTTAGTGCGGCTCGAACCTTATTTGCAACAAATTGGGAACCGTTATCATTTCGTATGATGACGCCCTTCAGTCCGAATCGAAGGTCCAGCCAGCGCATCAGGGCAATGACATCCGTCTGGCGAACACTTCGTTGAAAAATCCAGCACAGGATCCGGCGACTGAAAACATCCATAATAGCCAGTTGGTAATACCACCGGTTTTCACCCTGTACCCAAACGTATTTGATATCCAGGCACAAATATTCCATTGGGTACCTGGCTTCAATACGTCTATGCTGTACCCATTTTCTTTTGCCCTGCACTTTTATTCGAGCACCACATAGCAAATGATGTTCTTTCATTAAGCGATACACCTTCTTATGATTGATCAGGTATTCCATATCGCGCAGGCTCTCGGTCACTTTCCGGTACCCATACACGCAGTAGTCCATCGAAACAACTGCCCGGATCTGCTCTACCACCAGGCTGTTTTCAACCAGGCTATTATTTCCTACGATGGTATGGCTGCTGGGCTTCATGCCCCTTTCTCCGGGATGGGACTGATAATACAAGCTGCTCCTGGCTACGCAGGCCCATTGACAAAGCTGCTCAATACTTACCCTGTTTTTGTAACGTGCTATCATTTGCCTGCTTTCCGGTAATGGGCATCGCTTTTTTTTAAAAGCTCGGTTTTAAATTCCAGTTCGAGTGCCTGGTTAGCAATGATCTTTTTTAAACGTGCATTCTCTTCCTCCAGGGAGCGTACCAGTGGATCAACCTTTTTGTATCCCGGCTTTAAGCCGTCTTTGCCTTTTACCAGGTACTTCCTCTTCCAATAGTTAAGTACCGAATGCGCAAGATTGTATTTGCGGGCTGTTTCTGTTACACCTTCCCGTTCAGCTTCTTGAAGAATGCTATACTTCTCTTCAGGTGTAAATTGACGTTTTGTTTTTGCCATGTTCCTTAAATTTACTGTGACTAAATTGATTTACAATTTTTGTCCAGGCTTCTAAGGGGCTAAGACAAGAAATAGAGAAAATTATTCTTTTGATGGCTATAAGCAACTCGATTTTAATCTTTATCCTATATCGTTTCCTGGCTATTTCAATAGGAAAGAAATCATTGATACTGCTTCAATAATATATGATGAAATGACAGGAGAAGTATTAATGAATTTTCAAGAGCTATACCATCTATATAAAAACTTAGACATACCTGATCTTCCAATCGAGCTTGAAAAATTTGAGCATATGATAAATTATATGTTAGAAGACTCAGATGCAAAAGACAAATTGATAGCCCTTTCTAAAGCTGGTTTCCCTTTAGAAAATGACTACACTCATGAATTAACCGCATACTATAATTCCTAATAACAGCGTACAACATGGGGCTTGCTGCTATGCTAGCTGACGAATAAATCCTCATCTTTTGTTCGCTATCAGCAGCAGTTCGGTCAGACGGAATTCTATTCGGCTTTAGTTCTTACCTTCAACATCAGTAATTCTAATGGGCTTCAGTTCCGGGCTGGACGTTATAAAATACCAGCGCAGCAGCAAGCCCTACTCGTTAGTTGCTATTGTATGACAGACAGTTTAAAACATCTCATCGACAGATTAAAGCGGACAAAAACAATTGCATCTCAACCAATTCACTTTGAGACATTAAGTTCTATTGACAAATTTGCCGACAACGACTTTTACAAAGCTTATTTGTTAGGGCACTTTTTTAGATATAAACTCGACTCTGACAATTTGTCTGCAGATGATAAGACTTTTTTAATTGAAACAATTAAAAGTAACAATCTGGAAGCCTATTATTATTTAAAAACCAAACCCGACGACGATATTTTTGGAACACTCATTTATTTGTTTATACTCGTAGGACTGGTTGCAATTATTGCTGGAACAATCCAGTTAAGCAACGGATACTTTTGGTATGGTTTGGGGACAAAATATCTTGTCCCAATAATTCGAGAAGGTGGCTATAAGATCATTTTGGGACTTGTTTTCTTTGTCGGCGGACTTATTCGACTTAGACATGAAATTAAAAAGAAACGCTTTTTGAATTCGTTTTTGACTTCGACGAATAACAGCAACTAACATTGGTATTGCCAATAGTGGGGCTGGACATTGGAGCAATCATTACCTATAATTCTATTGTGCTGCGGTTCGGGGCTCGAAGAATAAAGCCCAGTTTTAATTCTTGATTTTTAACTTTATCAAAACGCCAGGCAGCAGTTCCGGGCGGACGGAATACTAATTCCCACCATCGGCAATTCCTGCCCGTTGGTGGCAAGCCAAGAATAACTTACAATTTCGAGATAGAACTTTTAAAAAAAATAAACTATTGACAATAAAATAGACACGACGTGATTAAGGATTGTAAATTTGATGTTGTTAAAGAATTAAAGGCTCAGGCGTGTCACCCACTTTTAAAAAGAAATAATTTCAAAAGAAAAGGTGTTGTATGGTATAGAGAACTACCAAATAATTTACTCTATATAATTACGACCGAAACCCGGACAATAGTAAAAAACGATTTTGTATTTAGCGTACACTATGGAATTTATTATAAAGGAGTTCATGAATTTTTAAACGAATTCCCTTTTGAATTAAAAAATGCCATCGTCTATTGCATCTATAAAGGTCATCGGGACAAGAAGAAATCTAGAAGGAGCTGGGATTCCAATGACTTCACCTCCTTCGATGAGTTCAAAGAAAAAATTGAATCTGCATTAAACAGAGACATACTGCCCGATTTGGAATCTGTACAAACTCCAACAGAACTACTAAACTTGGTTATAAATGACATAGACTTATACATAAAAAATGACAGTATTTTAGCATTAAAAGTAGCATGCCTTTGTTATTTTCTTGGACAAGAAAGGGAAGCATTACAGATTGCAAATAAAGTACTTGAAGCATCAAAATTACCCTATCCCTTTGCGGAAAGACTAAAGAATAAAATAGACTTAAAAATTCAAAGTACCGATTGACATGAATGGCCTACCACCAACATTGCATTGGCTATATGGCTGGCGTGACAGGTGGCCATTGGGCGGAAATAATGCTATTGAGCAACAGTTCCAGCGGATGGAATACTATTTGGCAATTGTGGTTACTTGAAACATTTTACCTTTACCAGGCATTGATAGCAGGGCTGAGAAAGCCATGAATGCCGCCACATCGCCAATGCTTTTTCGTTATGCGGCAGCTTAAAAGACGACACAACAGACAAATAATAAGAGAAAAAATTTGACACAACAAATTGAAAATTTTACAATCACAGAAACCTCGGACAAGGTAGTTGTCGACTATGCTAAAACTTCCAAAGAAAAGTTTGATATAATTTTAACCTTGACATTAGGGTTGGCAATGTCAGTAGCTACTTTTTTGTTACTAAGACAAGGAATTAAATCAACAAGTTATATTGTAATTATTGCAGGACTTATTTTAGCGTTTCAAGCGGTTATACAAACTTTTTCAGGACTGTCAAGACTTTTTCAGCCGACAAAGAATTTATTAGTTATTGACAAGACAACAAAAACATTATTATCAAGACACAGTCTATTTGCTTCAAAAATATTTTCCTTAGACGAAATTCAAGCTCTTGTTGTTAGCGGACAAAACGAAAATATTTCAGTTGGGGACGGACAGAAAATGACTCGAACATATTGCACAATAACGGCAAAGCTCAAAGACAAAGCAGACGAAAGACTTTTTACAATAAACACAAATAGATTTTTTAGACCTTCAATTCAAAAGTTAGAGACAGAATTATATTCAAAAGCTAAACGGTTGACAATTGAAATTAACAGACATTTAAAATTAAAACACCAATGGACAGGTTACAATGAAGACTAGGAAATTACATTTCCAGACGTGGACAGAGAAAGAAAGCCGACCGCATAACACGGGTTTTGCGTCAGGCGGGGTGACATGCAAACTTGGAGCTTTGTGCCTCTAATAAACATTAGTGATAAATTGAACTTTGTGATTCGAAACCCGCCCGAACGCAAAGCCCGAAAACGTTGTACGCCACTTTATGAGACCTCAAATTTTAGCATACTTACTTTTTACTTTAACTGCTTGCGGACAGACAAAAGACAAGTCGCAAAAAGGTACTGGCATTCCTAAAATTACCACTACCCAAAAGCAAACAAAAAATATGTCAGACTATTCACCCACTTTTGACAAAGCTCATCCAAAAGCCAAAGTATTATTGAAAGAAGATTTTTATTTCAGCCCTATTGACGAAACCGGACCTTTTGGTAATGACGATGGAGCAGATACATATGCCGGCTTTAAAGACTGGAGAACAAATCACATAAATGATGACCCAGCAGATTTCTTATTTGATCAAATAAATAAATGGGGATATCCAAAATTTGACATTTATGAAACAGATATAAATAAATTGACTCCATATTTAAAGGAAAGTGAGTTAAGTAGTCGTTATATGTCGGGCATTGACGCAGCAATTATTTCAATCGCTTTTGGACAATTTTATTTAGAAGGAACTATTTATTCTAGTTTTAAGGAAACGGCTATCATTGCAATCAAGCGTCAACTCATGCCGGAAATACTTTCGCTTTGGGGTGACACATATAAAATTGAACGGGAATTGAAGTTAAATAAAATGTTAGCAGTTCTAAATCAAATTAACTAAAAGCGGCGTACAACATTCGTATTGCTGCAAGTGGGGCGGACGAACGCTTAATAGGCGGTTGTGCGCTATTCATCTTCGGTTCCGGGCAGACACAGCAACTATTAACTTTAGTTAATAACTTCAGCTAAATAATTTCAATCGGCAGCAGTTATGGGCAGACGGAATCCTATTTCCCCACCTGCAAAGCAATACCTGGCCGTTGTATGCCATAACAAACCCATTATGCGAACAGCTTTTACAATTATCATACTCTTTTTTTTGACAGTGACGTCTTTTGGACAACTTCCAAAAAAGGCAATGATAAAAATGGGGCAAAACCCAATCGTATTTTTAGACAGTGCTGAGACAAAAATGAGTGCATTACAGACTCTTAATCCATTTGACATCTCAAACATCGGTATTGTAAAACCCAAGAAAGCAAAAAAACTTTTAGGCGACAAAGGAGTTGACGGAGCCATTTATATAACGACTGTAACAGCAGCTAAAAATATTTATTGGAAATACTTTAGTTCAAAGTCCGACGAGTATAAAAATCTTTTTAGCTCACCTCAAGCTGACACGCCAGCTCAATATGTATTAAACGGTGAGGCTTTGTCTGACAGTGCTGCTCCAGGAACTTTGTTTCTCATAAATGATAAAACCTTTAAAACGATAAATGTAATTGACAAAGCAGACGGAAAATATTTAATGGACAATGTAATCTCAAAACGTTACATAGTTGTTATTACTACTAAGCGACCCAAAAAACTTGAGAAAAAGAAGACCACGGCATAGTTGCGGCATACAACAGGAGGTTTGTCAATATGGCGGGGAGACGAATATATTCTCAGCTTTTTATTCGCTAATCGGCTCAGTTCCAGCAGACGAATAACGCCGATCTACAGAATAAACAATGAACTTATATATATAAATTTAGCTACGGTTACGGGCTTACGATTCTCAAATACCGCCACATCGCCAAGCCGTAATCGTTACCAGCCATTTTATGACGACCTCACTAACAGTTAAAATCCTTCTTATTCTTGTTGTTGCAGGAGGGATAATTCTGTACAAATATTTCACAGGACAAAAAAGTAGTCTCAAAGTGACAGAAAATACAACGCAGACACCACCAGACTTTTATAGCATTAATGACGGAAATCAAACGGAATTGTTTTTTGCACCTGCTTACAACAAACAATGGTTTGACGAGTTGGATAAAAAATATTCGTGGGATAATTTCGAGGCGTATGACAACCGTTTTTGGGAGTATATGTACAATATCTTCGACACATTGCCAGCTTTAGCAAAAGGTCAGACAAAATCCGCCCGTGACTTTTTTAATAAGCTAACAAGAGGACAGAAAGTATTTTATTCAGTTTTGGTCTTTGGTGGTGACACAGATAATGGAGGTGTCTATCAGTTCTTTTTTAACAGACCAGAATTTTGCTTTGCAGCTCTTGAGGCTTTTAAAGAACTAAAACTTGACACTCTTGCTAAAGACTATGAAAAGTGCCTCAATGAATTTATTGGGACTGCTGACAGTTATGGAAAACGGAAAGAAATATTCAATGACCCAAAATTTAGTTGGGAGGAAAAAGCAAAATCTTTTCAAGACGGTTACTCTGACGTAAAATCTGCAAAAGTACTTGAAGACTATTTTTATACTGACGATTTTAAGAAAGTTTATTACAAAACAGTAGTTGATTACATTGACAATAATCTTGACCAGTTTGTCAAAAAATAAGAAGCTGCTTGAAATCAAATCGGCTGGTAACAAAAGGTTTGCCGCAAGACTGGCGGACGGAATAGCAATCCGCAGTTGAGCTACTATCAGCAAATATCGGGCTTGACCGAATTCTATTTGGCTTTTAGTTGATAACTTCATCCTCAGTTTTTTCAATCGGCTTCAGTTGCTGGGCACACTGTTATAAAATACCAGCCCTGCGGCAAGCCTCGGACGTTATGTGCCAATTAATAAACCTATAACCTAAATACCCTGAGAAATATCTTGATTTTGTTACTTTCGGTTGGAATTGTTTCTTCATGTAAACAAAGCGAGTCAAAGAAGATTGATTTTAAAATTGAATGTATTCAGACAATAATAATTGATACAATAAATTCCCCGAAAATTGCGGTGTTATGTAAGTTCACAAACCATTCCGATATTAATTTATGTTTTGGAAATAGATATTGGCAAGAAACAGATGGAGTTCCTATGTCTGGTTTAGTACTGTCCGATAATTCTTCTAACGATGTAAGTGTTAATTTGGGTTCCATTTTACACAGCAAGTATTTTGTTGTGCCGAAAGGCAAGGCCAAGCATTTGATATTTATTTTTTCTCTCCATATGGGGGATAGTGCGATGAGAAGACATTTTAATATTTTTAAAAATCGATATTTCAATGAATTTGGAATTGGTTGGCCTTTTCAACTTGTAAAGAATTGTAAATTCAATTATCTAAGTGGGATGGATTTTGGAACAAAAAATTTAGTATCAAACGAATACAGTCATGTGTATTTTGTTGATTCCCTACTTAATGTCAGTAGAAATGATTCAATACCTAAGTATTTAAATGATATGCTATCAGAAGATGCTGGAAGATTGATTATCGAATTGGATAGTTTAAGTGATTTGGAATAAAAATTAAACTGCACATAACAGGGGTATTGGTGCCAAGGCGGTCTTTCGATCAAAGGCTCAACATTCGGAACTATATTTGACAACAGCATAAATCATCAGCCAGGGTAACACGGAAACCGCCCCAGCACCAATCCCTTAGCGTTACCTGCAAGCCTAAAGCGACCATTCTAAATGTTTGAAGGGATTATTTTAATCATCTTTTTTATTATCGGAGGATTGACAGCATTACTTGCCCTTTTCTTCTTCGTGCTTGCTATTTTTCGAAAATCTAAACGATTGTTCAAAATCGGACTGGGTGTTGCGGTTGTGCCGTTTTCACTTTATGCGCTTACATGTTGGTTTTATGACATCCATATCCCAAGACTGAACAAGAAAGTAGAGAAGGAGTATGCAGGAACTTACGTTATGGTTTGGCCGAGCAGCTCAGAAAATTCAGGTAGTGATAATAGACAACCGCATTTAGTTTTAAAAACAGATAATACTTTTCAACTCGACAAAAACAATTATATCCGTTTTTATGGACAAGGGACGTGGAGAGCGGGTGCAACGGAAGACGGCCACTTTGAGTTTAAGGACAAGAATAACTCTATTGTTTTTTGGGCTGAACCAACAGGTGGTAATAAACTTGGAGTAGACATTGAAGGATTGAATACTCAAAGAGTTGAATTTGCGAAATAGTTTGCCTCTTGACAAAGGCCATGCAGGTAACATGGGTTTTGCGTCATGTGGGCAGACGAATGAAGGCTAAACTGCTTTTCTCTATTCAACAATAGTAATAAATTTAGGCTGACGGAGGGTAATGCCCACACGAACGCAAAGCCCCTTCCCGTTGGCGGTCATGCTATTGTACACCCCGAAAATCCCTAAATTCGACATATGAAGCTAAAAAATGTTATAATACATAAATACAAGTGCATTGAAACCGAACAAAAGTTTGATGTTGAAGATGACATCACCATCCTGGTCGGAATGAATGAATCAGGAAAGACATCAGCTCTCGAAGCGATCGCAAAAACGAACTATTTTCAAAAGGACGAGTCATTTAAATTTAATACTACTCACGACTATCCACGTAGAGAAAAAAAGAAGCTTGATAAGAGTGGCATTGACCCAAATGCCGTGACTGCAGAATACACATTGAATAAAAACCTACTTGATAAAATAGCTCAAGATGTAGGTAACGATGTCTTTACCCAAAACTCGATATCTGTTACAACAAAATATGGTAACGGGCGAACCTGGAACAATCTTAAAACAGATTTTAGAAGGTTCATCGAACAAAAGACTGTTGCTCTTGGCATTTCAAGTAAAGCCCTAAATGACAAACTGATTGCTGCAAAATCACTCAAGCAACTTGAAGCTGTAATTGCCGAGTATAAAGATGAAAATATCATCAAAGGCTTGGAAACACTAAAGAAGTATTTTGAAAATAAGCTCAATTTCAATACTGATGTTTTAGATGAATACATAGTGAGGGTTTATTTAAGACCGAATTTGCCTAAATTTTTATACTATGATGAATATTATGCACTACCGTCGAGGATCAGTATAGAGAAGCTCAATGAAAACAATCTTGAGGATGAGGAACTAAAGACGGCTAAAGCACTTTTCGAACTTGCAGATATCAACACGGATGAACTTGTTAGTGCCGACAATTACGAAGATTTCAAAGCAGAACTTGAAGCCACGCAGGCAACAATTACTACTGAATTGTTCAAATATTGGGAGACCAACCGTAATCTGGAAATAACTTTTGACATTGATAAAGTTACCACAGAAGTTGAACGCAATGTACGTGAACCAAACTATGGTCAAAATGTAAAAGTCACAGATGTCAAGGTTATTGAACACGTACTTGATATAAGAGTAAAAAATAGACGCTCTGGTGTTTCTCTTCCATTAAAAAATCGAAGCAAAGGGTTTAATTGGTTCTTTTCATTCTTAGTTTGGTTTAAGAAAATTCAAGAAGATAAGGACAGTAATTATATACTGCTCCTCGACGAACCTGGACTTAATTTACATGCTTCCGCTCAAGCGAATTTGTTGCACTTTTTGAATGATTTGTCGGAGGATTATCAAATAATATACACGACGCACTCTCCTTTTATGATTGAGTCCAAGGACTTACATAAAGTAAGAACCGTTCTTGAAACAGAAAGTGGTTCGGTTATATCGGAAAGTGTTCAAGAAAAAGACCCGAATACACTTTTCCCACTTCAAGCTGCATTGGGTTATGACATAGCTCAAAACCTTTTTGTATCAAAGAATAACCTTCTTGTTGAAGGAGCAAGTGATTTACTGTATTTACAAGTAATGTCGGCAATACTGCAGGAAAATGGAAGGATTGGGCTTGATGCCAAAATAACAATAGTTCCAACTGGTGGGCTTGATAAAGTTTCGACTTTTATTTCATTGCTGCGAGGAAGTAGTCTCAATATTGTCTGTTTGTTGGACACATTTCGTGATTCAAAAGGAAAGGCAAAGCTTGATGACCTCATTGAGCAAAAACTTATATCAGAGAAAAAGGTGATATTTTTTAGTAACTTCTTACCCGATTACTCGACAGCAGACATTGAAGATTTGTTTACTAAAGAAGACTATTTAAAAATTTACAACGAGGCTTTCCCAGCTAAGCCTCTTCAAGTGTCTGACTTGAATGAAAAAATAAAACCAATATTAATTCAAATCCAAGAACCATTTAATCATTATAGACCAGCTAATAGACTTGCTGCAAAAGGAGTGAACGCTTCGTACTTTGAAAAACAAACGCTTGACAATTTTGAGAAGGTTTTCATTGAAATAAATAAATTGTTCTAATCATCACGACACAAAAGCACGAACCGCCAACATCGGCTTGCTGCTATGCTGGCTGACATCTATCACCTCTTCATTTGTAATTCTGTTTAACTTTAGTAAGTTATTCGGCTGATACAATGCTAATGCCAGCACAGCAGCAAGCCGTTAAACGTTGTATGCCATTTTTTGGACACCCCATAATACCAAAGTTTAAAGACAAATATTTTCCTACATTGAAAAAATTCAATAAGCGCTTTTTTTATACTCTACTCTGCTTGATAATTTCATTTTGTAGTTTTTCACAAGACGGGTCTGACATTCGGTACGTCAAGACAGTCGATTTAAATGAAACTCACGTTGGACCAAAAGTTCAATTTGATTTTTATAATCGTTCTTTTGGTGGTATTAAGATTGATACTGTTTTAATAGCAGTAACTGACAAGTCTATTAAATTTGTTGAGCACAGAGATGACGATGGGTTTAATAATTGGTTTTACCGACAATATCTGGAGTCCATTGACAGCATAGGCAATTTTAAACTTCGACTGATTTACAGTAAAATCAAAGCTTTGACAAGAGATGAAATAAGGGTCATAAATTATTTTAATCTTTATGACAAAAACAACGAACCATTGTTTGACACACCATTTACTAAACAGAATTCATATCGGCGGAAATCAATTGTCGAAGTGCTGATTACGGGTGACTAAAACGGCATACAACATTGGGTTTTATGCAATTTGGGCTTGACCTTGCAACATCAACTAATTGTAAAGCCAGGCTGTGGTTCGGGCTGGACAAATAACTTTGAGCTTTAGTTCTTAAATTCAACTTTATATTTTCAATCAGCAACGGTTGTGGGCAGACGGAATACTAATTCCCAACCTGCATAAAGCCCTGCTCGTTATAGGCCACCCAATTGCAACAACCAATTTTGCCGAGTAAGGTCGACGCTCGCTAATTAAAGGCAGGCATGCATTAGGTCCGGCTGGCCGGCAATTGATCTATAAATAGCCTATTCAGATATAATTTACGATGGAGAGTTTCCCGCTGAGGATAGTCTGGTAAGGAGCCTGGTTCTTAAATAACCAATAGAGGGGCTTCCAGCAGAAGTAACACGGATCAGGCTTCAGTGCAAGCACGGCCACCCCCAGCGTCAGAGCCCTGATCAATCAGAGTAGTTCGGTAATCATAACCAAAACAAATAAAAGGATAAAAGTAATGAGCCGCCTATACCCTACCCCAGACAACAACTCAAACAAAGTTGGACAAAATAGTCATGGCCGGCCAGCAATAGTTATCATGATGCATATCGGGTGGTTGCGGCCTATAACATGGGTATTGCTGCCATGGCGGGCTTTCGAACAAAGGCTCAACATTCGGAACTATATTTGACAGCAGCATAAATCATCAGCCAGGGTAACACGGGGTCCGCCCCGGCACCAATCCCCTGGCGTTATAGGCCACCCAATTGCAACAACCAATTTTGCCGAGTAAGGTCGACGCTCGCTAATTAAAGGCAGGCATACTTTAGGTCAGGCTGGCCGGCAAGAGTTAAAAATAATTAATGAGGCTTGGACTAGTGGTGACAGCTTCCTGTTCAGGATAGTCTGGTAAGGGGCCTGGTTTAAAAATAACCGTCAGAGGGGCTTCCAGCAGATGTAACACGGATCGGGCTTCAGTGCAAGCACGGCCACCCCCAGCGTCAGAGCCCTGATCAGTCAGAGTAGCTCGGTAAACCTAACCAAAACAAATAAACGGATAAAAGTAATGATCCGCCTATACCCCACCCCAGACAACAACTCCAACAAAGTTGGACAAAATAGTCATGGGCCGGCTAGCAATAGTTATCCAGATGCATATCGGGAGGTTGCGGCCTATAACAGGGGTATTGGTGCCATGGCGGGCTTTCGATCAAGGGCTCAACATTCGGATCTTTATTTGACAACAGCATAAATCACCAGCCAGGGTAACACGGGGACCGCCCCGGCACCAATCCCTTAACGTTGGCTGCGACCATTATGAACCATATATTTTTAAAAATATCATTCTGTCTATTTTTATTTTCCTGCGAGACAAGTAACAAAAAAAATGTTAGGAAAAACTATGGAGAATTCCCCGACCCTAAATCAAGCGTCTTAATTTATTTCTCCGACAGTAATCAGGTAGAGCTAACCAAGTGTGAAGCTGTAAAGAAAAGTGACTCATTATTTTTGAAAGTTACTGATTCATCTTCCAATTACCAGTTGAATATCCTTAAAGTCAAAGAAAACTTAAGCGTACAGTTCGAACAACTATTTTCGATTACAGATAGCTCATACAAAAAGCTAATATTTACAGCTATAGAACCAAGTATTAAATTAGACAAAGCATCTTATGACAAAGGAGATAACTTAAAGGGGTTTATGAAAGTAAAAATATCTGTACTTCACCGGTGGACAGAAACGTATTCAGATACAATTTCTATTGCTGGACATGTTTATGCAGCAGCACAATAATACTGCAGCCAACAGGCGGTTTGGCAATATGGCGGGGCGACGTATATATACTCATCTTTTTGTTCGCTATTCGGCTTAATTTCAAGCCGAAGAATAACGCCGAGCAATAGAATATAAAATGAATGTTTATTTATAAATTTAGCAGCGGATACGGGCTGACGATTATCAAATGCCGCTACATCGCCAAGCCGCTTTCGTTATGTGTAACCTTATGACGACACTACGAAATATATCGACACTTTTAATATTGACTATATCTAACATAGTCAACGGACAGACTTTTGATAAAAAATTTTCTGGACAATGGGCCATGACTTCTTGGACTTATGAGTTTCATAAAGACGGAACTTACAAAAGGACATCTTCAGGGCATTTTGGAAGCCCAGTTTATACCGGGAAATATACAATAAAGTCAGACACAATTCATATAATCACTGGATTTGAAAATACTAGCGGGACATTGAACGAATACTATCTGTTGGACAAAGATTCAATGCTTATTGACCTTGACAATTTTTATGACTATTCACCAAATCACAAAGACTGGCAATATATAAGTAAGAAGCGTTACGACATTCTTAAGAAACCAAATATGGACTCAAAGAATGCTTTAACAAAAAAACAATTTGAATTAAAGGTTAATGAGTCAACAGCAATTCTCAAGAAAAAAAGACTAGCTGAAATAACTGACGAAGAAAATTTCCAAATCATTCGACTAATAAATACAATTCGAATGAGCCAAGATTCATTACATATAACAGGAATATATGCTGATTTCATCAAAGCAGTTGAAAAAACTGGTTATGAAAAAGAAATTGCATCGTTTTACGACTGGATACCAAATAGAGGAATGGGATTCTATTTTCAAAAACTACAAGTTGAACTTGGCGGAACTCCTCATCCTTACAGCAGATACACAATAGAATGAAAAGAAAGGCTACACATAACACGGGTTTTGCGTCAGGCGGGGTGACGTGCAAACTTGGAGCTTTGTGCTTCTATTCAAGTGCAGTACTGGTTGACTGTTTTGTGCTCCGAAACCCGCCCGAACGCAAAGCCCGAAAACGTTATAGGCCACCCAATTTTACCAACCTGGTTTGCTGAGTAAGGTCGAAGCTCGCTAAGTGAAGGCAGGCATACTTTAGGTCAGGCTGGCCGGCAAGAGTTAAAAATAACTAATGAGGCTTGGACTAGTGGTGACAGTTTTCCGCTCAGGATAGTCTGGTAAAGGTCCAGGTTTTAAAATAACCATCAGAGGGACTTCCAGCAGAAGTAACACGGATCGGGCTTCAGTGCAAGCACGGCCACCCCCAGCGTCAGAGCCCTGATCAATCAGAGTAGCTCGGTAATCATAACCGAAACAAATAAAAGGATAAAAGTAATGAGCCGCCTATACCCTACCCCAGACAACAATTCTAACAAAGTTGGACAGAATAGTCATGGGCCGGACAGCAATAAATATCCCTTAACCTTTCGGGAGATTGCGGCCTATAACAGGGGTATTGGTGCTAAGGCGGGCTTTCGATCAAAGGCTCAGCATTCGGAACTATATATAACATCAGTATAAATCATCAGCCAGGGTAAAACGGGGTCCGCCCCGGCACCAATCCCCTGGCGTTATGTGCCACTATATGGAAACCTACTAACTGTGCATCCTATATAAAAATGACAGTTGAAAGAATATTGCTTTTATGCCTAATAATTTGTTTGGGATGTTCATGCAGGACAAACGATAAATACATAAGTTTAGCGATACCAGAGATAGGCAAGGCTACAGACCCAAAAGAGCCGCCGCCACCGCCGTTAAGTCCTTATGCTTATTACGGATGCTTCAATTTTATTTTTGATTCAACTGGCGCAATTTATTTTTATCAGCATTTCTACGACAGAGATAAAAAGCCAATAAGAGTTATTGACTTTGACAGTAATGCTCCGATTTTTATTAATCTAAATCCTGACAAAATAATAAGTATACCAGCGGACGGTGTTAAAAGCTTTGTTGAACAAAACGTGCTAAAAGCAGATGCGGCTTTTAGAAGTGTAACAGTAATTGGCCTGACAGATACAATTAAGTCAAAAAGTCTTATACCACTAATGAACATTTTGACCGACACATTAAACGACATTGCTTATTTGGTGAGAAAAACGACTTTTGAAGAGAACGTTGTACTTGACTATAAAAGAAAGCAAAAGTTCTATTATCCAGACAAAGTGAATTGGGACTCTACTAAAGTATTGTTTGACCGAAAGCGAAAGAATAGCGGCACATAACAGGGGTATTGGTGCCATGGCGGCCTTTCTATCAAAAGCTCAGCATTCGGAACAATATTTGACAACAGCATAAATCATCAGCCAGGGTAACACGGTGACCGCCCCGGCACCAATCCCCTGGCGTTAGTAGCCATATCATGATGAACATTCTTCACAAAATGTTTGGGCATAAACCAACAATAACTAAACAAACGCAAAGGACTGCTTCTGTTGAAACATTACCAACTATTCAAGACAACGCAGAAAAGCTCTGGAAATGTATTGAGGAGATAATAACTTTTTACAATGATATTTCCTGCCAATGCGCCTTTCCTCGGTACAGGCAAATTATAAGCCTTGACTGCGTTGAATATGGAAAATCATTTTATAGTAGTGAGACACAAGGATTCATACAACTTTCACGACCTTACTTCGATATCACGGAAGGCTATAACAAAGAAGAGGATAATTCGCAAATTTGGACATGTAAAAAATGTGGCTCTACTTATGACTATGCTTATTCAGGATTTAGTATCTATGTAAATCGAGGGTATCTAAAAATTAAAGAGCATAAATCTCCTGATATTGGGGCTCCGACTCAAAGTAAAATACCATTTTATGTTGGGCTGTTTGGACATAGTTATCCAGAAAGAGCGTTATTCAAAGAAGTAGATTTGGGCACATTTAGATCTTATATGCTTGAGACAATAACCGGCTACTAACAGGGGTATTGGTGCCATGGCGGGCTTTCGAATAAAGGCTCAACATTCGGAACTATATTTGACAGCAGCATAAATCATCAGCCAGGGTAACACGGGGTCCGACCCGGCACCAATCCCCTGGCGTTATGTGCCAGTAATATGAACAAACCAGCATGAAAAAGGGTCTTATAGTGATAGTGTTAATATTTCCAATACTTGCTTATGGCCAAGTGATAAAAAAGAAAATAAATAACAAAAATGAGTCATATCCGACCTATGCATCAATTGCTTTTAAAGACATAGTGGGTACCATCCATTTAGGCGACGGTTTTGGCGGCTACAACTTAATACTCGACTCCAATATGAATTTTAGCAAATTGAGTACTGACTGCCTGTCAAACCTAGTTGCTGACAGTGGAGTGTGGGAAATTAAAAATTACAGTACTGTTGTTTTAAAATCAAATAAGCAAAAGCAATACTTTGACATAATTAAACTTGACCACTTCATCTTTTTTATACCACCCGAATAACGACGTAATTTTATTAGAGAATTCCGTAAAACTAGAAAACAATATAAAAAAGCTCAGCCAGTTACTATCAATAACAAAACAATACCTAAGGATTACTTAGTCGGATATATGCTATCAGAAAAATATTATGCAAAGGAGATTGAAACAAACACAGGCACATAACAGGGGTATTGGTGCCATGGCGGGCATTCGAACAAAGGCTATACATTCGGAACTATATTTGACAACAGCATAAATCCTCAGCCAGCGTAACACGGGGTCCGCCCCGACACAAATCCCCTGGCGTTGTAGGCAACTTAGAGAGATACCCTAAAAATGACTCAGACAAACGACACATCCGTAAAAATCGTATTTCGGTTTTTTAGTAATGTTTTAGACGAGTGGACAGTTGAAACAATGTGGGCAAACACAGTAGACGCGGAGAAAGGACACTACAAACTGGACAGCATACCTTTTTATGCTCCTGTGGCATCAGACGACATTGTATTTGCGGAGTATGACGAAACCGAAGAACGACTAACCTACCGTGAGACAGTTGAACATTCAGGCAATTCAACAGTACAGGTAATACTACTAGACACATCAAAGGACATAAATTCCATTCGTGACGCTTTCAAAAACTTAGGCTGCATATCAGAAAAGCTGAATGACCAATACTTTGCAATGGAAATTCCTGCTGCTAAAGATTATTCGCCAATCAGGCAAATCCTGACAGAACTTGAAGATGCTGAAATTATATGCTATGCAGAACCGTGCCTTGCCAAAAATCATTGTTACGAATGACGAAAGCTGCCTACAACAATCGATTTGCTGCTATGCTGGCTGACAATTCGCAGCATCAACTTCTGTTCGCTTATCAGCAGCACTTCAAGCGTAACCGAACGCTATTGAACAACAGAATATATTTTGTACTTTGGTTATTCTATTGACTTCACTTGCCAGGCTGACAATTAAAAAACACCAGCACAGCAGCAAGCCGTCAACGTTATGCGTCAGCTTAAACCAGCAGCATCTATGATAGAAAAAGATCAATTCCTGAATAATGGTTTTATTACGATAGATAATATTTATACTTCGGAGGAAGTTGATAAAATTATCAACCAAATAAAACAAGCAAACACCGACAAAGACACCTTTAGAAAATCATCCGACCTCTTTGCAATCAGGCAGTTTCTCAAAGAAGTTCCTTCAACTTTAAGCATTATACTTAATGATAATCTAAAAAAGATCCTAACGGAGCTGTTTAGCAAGAATTACTTTGCTGTAAAGAGTATTTACTTTGATAAACCTGCATCCTCGAACTGGTACGTTTCTTACCACCAAGACCTTACAATTTCGGTCGACAAAAAGGTTGAACTTCCCGGTTTTTCATTTTGGACGGTAAAACAAAATCAATTCGCAGTCCAACCTCCTACTGAAATCCTGCAAAATATCGTTACTGTCAGAATCCACCTTGACAACACAGATGAAGAAAATGGCGCCTTAAAGGTCATCCCTGGCTCACATTTAAAAAGTATCTACAGACCAGAAAGCACTAACTGGACGACTGAAAGCGTAGTATCTTGTAATGTCCTAAAAGGTGGAATTATGCTTATGAAGCCCCTTCTTTTGCACAGTTCAGGAAGAACAACGAATAAAAAACAGCGACGTGTAATTCATATCGAATTCTCGAATATGGAATTACCCGAAGGCTTAAATTGGTCTGAAAAAATATATCTGAACTAAAGCCGAATGCACAACACTGTGTTTTGAATCATAGCGGCGGACGCTTAAATCATGATCGCCAAGAATTCTAATCATCTATAAACCAGAGTTGGACTGAGGATCAATGAAACCGCAAAGAACGCAAAACACCGGCCGTTGTATCCCATTATTATCATCACTTTGTTTATGAAATCTAATTTTCTTATAGTTTGGATTCTTTCCTTTACACTGGACTATTCTTGCTTTGGACAATCTACCATAAAAAATCAGATTGATATCAAACTAGATAGTATCTTTTCCGGATTCAAAGCAAATACGCCAGGTATAGCAGTTACGGTTATACAGAAGGGAAAAGTGATTGCTAAAAAGGCATATGGAATGGCTAGTATTGAGTTCAACGTTCCTTTTGAACATAAGACACTTGTAAGGATGCCATATTCAGAAGGAAGGGAATTTATTTCAATAGCCGCAGCGCTGATGGAAAGTGATGGGCTACTACAATTGAATGATAAAGTACAAGAATATTTTCCGCAACTTCCGCAGTGGAGCAGTAATATAACTATTCAAGATTTATTGAACCATAGTAGCGGCTTTGCTGATGAGTGGGCAACTCTTGCACTTACCCAGGCGAGTATGACCAACCGTATCGACAAATCTCAGTTCCTTCAATTTCTCTATAATCAACCAACGCCTTCTGTTGAACCCAGCAAAGGGTATATGTATTCTAATTCAGACTTTGGTTTGCTACGGTTGATTCTTGAAAAAGCATCTGGTGAAAATCTGTCGGATTATATGAAGCGCAGGGTTTTTCAACCACTGGATATGAAAGATAGCCGTATTCACAACGATCGGGAAGATGTGATTCCCAATCATGCATTTTCGTATACTGTTGGCGAGAATAATACATTCAAATTATGGCTGAAGGATAAAACATCGCCCGGCGGAAATTATTATGTACTCACGTCAGCCAACGACCTGGAGAAATGGGCTTCCGCTTATACCGATCCTAAATCATTTATATCTACTGCAATAAAACGCCTAAAACAAAATGCCCGAGTTATTCCAGTATTACCCGGAAAAAATTATGTGTTTGGGCATAATGAAAAAATACTCGGAACTTATACAGCTACCGTTCATATGGGCGTGAGTGAATATCCATACCTTGCTCGTGTGCCCGAAGAGGAGCTAACTGTGATTATGGTAAGCAACCAGTTTCAGCCAAGATGGAATTTGATGAAGAATGTGCTGTCAGCATGTCTTAAGATTGAAACAAAACCTCCAGTAATGCCTGATGTAACCGTGGAGAAGGCAACTATTAATCAACAGCAATTAGAATTGCTTTCAGGCCTATATCAATGGCAAGTGCCTCTCACATTCCAAAGCTTTATGCCACGTAAACGGTTTACTTCAATTGTTGCAGGCAAAGGTGTACTTCGGGTAGTATACAGTGAGAATGACACCTTGGATTTGGTTCAACTGTCAAAAAACAAATTCAGAGACCCAGAATTCCCTGATGTATTTATATTTTATCAGTCCAACTCTGATTCAGCCCAACGCTTGGTATTGTATACATATGATGGTGACACCATTCAAATGGAAAAAACAAAGTCTGCCATTCAAAAGCCGGTGAGCAAAGAACTGCATAAGCTTACCGGTAAATACTACAGTGCCCATCTTGACTTTTATTTGACTTTGGTATTAAACGAAAGAGATGAATTGGTGGTAAAGCGACCGACCATTGCTGATAAAATATTGGAGCCGTGGACAGATGGTGAGTTTAGACTGTCTACAGATTATGGGGAATATTCGAGTGAAAGCTGGGTTCGTTTTCATTACGATGAACAAGGAAATGTGACTCATTTTACTGTTTCCCATCCCCGATTAATGAATCATCGATTTGACAAACTGCGATAAGCAGCATACATCAAATGTATATGCAAATGCAGGGCTGGAAACTGAAACATCAGCTATGTGCAAGCATCAGCAGCGGTTTGGGCTCAACATTCAATTTTCAGCTTTAGTTCATAACTTCATCAACACATTTTCAAATGGGCATTTGTACCAGGCTGGACAATCTATGAATTGCCTGCCTTCCCATATACTCAAACATTGTGTGCAAGCTTTATGGGCACTCTACTAACTTAAATCAGACAAAATGCGATTTTGCTTATATATATTGATTTTTATAGGATGTACAAACTCCCAAAATGGTAAAAGTGAAATCATCAATCAAGTAAGCAGTCAAGATAATTTGAAAAACATAGATTCTATTCCGCTAATTAAGCAATCTCCTTCAAAAAAGAAATGGGTTCATACTGAAGAAAGATACGAAGATTCTTTAGGAAGAGTTATAAGAGTGTATAACAGTTACCCGAGGGGCGGAGCATACAATAGTTCAGGACAAATAGATGGATATAGGATATTCTGGACAAGTATAGTTAACGAATCTACAACTCCATTAAAACTAACAGTGGAATTCCCTATTGATTCATTTCCGACTGTAACTTCTCCCGATGCCTTTATAAAAGCGTTAATTCCCCCAGACACGATGACGCTTGAGAAGCTAGAACTATTTGACTTTGGAGTGACTAATATTAAATCCATATTAGATAATGGATTCAAGAAACCAAGCCAATTAGAAATAACATTAAAGCCCAGGGAGGAGTATTATTATAATACAATATTTCTATTTCATGAATCAGAAGGGACAGCACGTTCAGCACTTGTTTTAAAAGGAAAAAATCTATTTTACAGGATTAACATAGACTCTCAACCTTCATTGATAATCCCCTGTGGACGTATCGAATTCATAAACTAAGATATAATTGATGTAAGACTATTTTTTGATTGAATATAAGCCTGCACACAAAATTGGGTTTTCTGCAAGATTGGCAGGTCATTGAAGCAATGGTCATTCTATCACTTTTGAGCTTCATCTCGGCTGGGCTAACATTGTTGGGCTTTTGTTTATCACCCTCTACTTTTATATCTTTAATCAGCAGCGATTCCGGGATGGACGAGCAATGAATTCCAGCCCTGCAGAAACCCTTCTCGATGGGAGTAATTCGGCCTGGAAAAGTTATTGTTTCAAAAAACTGGGACGACAGACTACAAACAAAGATTCCCCACGGGGATAAGCTAAATGCCAGGGTACAATTTGGGACTTAGTAAAATGAAAGCGAGCAGTTTTGTTGGTTAAAAAAACAACAAAGGCCGCAGGCGAACTCCAACATAGGCTAGAAAAGGTTAAAAGGTGAATTTAAATTGCGAGTCCTAATGAATTAATACCAAAATACTATTGTATGTATAAATTCTCATTAATTTCACTTTTAATCCTGATGAGCATTTCTATATCTGCCCAAAATTTAATATCGACAAGGGAGCAGGCGGTTCAGATGTTAACTAATCTCAGGAAAATCCATACACCTGAAGGTATTGATACACTACAACAGATTGAATTAAATAAAGAGAAACAGTGGATTTCTATAAAAGGACGTAATCGTGATAACCCTATACTATTGTTTATTCATGGTGGCCCTGCAAGTCCTATTATGCCCATAAGCTGGACATTCCAGAGTAGCTGGGAAGATTACTTTACTGTAGTGCAGTGGGATCAGAGAGTCACAGGTAAAAACTGGGCAACAGCAGATACAGTTAAAGCTCGTAATGAATTAGGAGCCGAGACTATTATTAAAGATGGCGTTGAACTGGTAAACTGGCTGTGTAAGCGTTACAAAAAGGATAAGATATTTATACTTGGGCTTTCATGGGGAACAATGATTGGCACCCATATCTCTACAATAATTCCCGAAAAAATATACGCTTATATTGGAGTAGGACAAGTATATCATGCCAACAATGAAGATTATCTATATAGCAGATTGCTTGAACTGGCAAAAAAATATAATAATACCGCAGCTTTAGAAGAACTGAAAAGCATTCAGCCTTATCCTCATATAGATGAAGAAACACCCATAACAAAAATGCTTGTTACCAGAAAATGGGCCAGCATATTTAACGGAGGATGGTACGGAAAACCTTCCCTCGAATTGTATTATACCTTGCCACAACTATCTCCGGATTACAATGAAAATGATTTAAAATTTCAGTTCCAGAGTATGGCTTTTGGTTCAAGATTTCTGGTAGATGATATGCAAAGAGCAACTTCTCCAATGAACTTTAAAGTGCCCATATTTATACTTATGGGCAGATATGACTTATATACACCCTATGCTAAAGCCAAAATATACTTTGATAACCTGAAAGCACCCTCAAAAAAATTTATTACCTATGAGAGAAGTGCGCACTTCCCCATGATCGAAGAACCGGGAAGGTTTTTAATTACACTGGTAAATGACATCAGGCCCCTTGCAGGAAAAGTGAAAGATTATACTATTGATCCTTGAGATATTACCCTGATGCAGTGGTCAAATATGGCATTGAGGTACCACTACAATTGGAAATTTATATTTTCGAATGTGACGAATAAGGGGAGTTTTCAATCGCAAAGCAGATAAACGTTTTACAGAATGTTTCATGAAATATCCAACTGCTTACCTATTCCTTTCGTTGATTGCTTTGTTTAGCTGCAAGACCGCACAAAAACCCAACTTTATCAAATCAAGGAAAGAGAAACTCATCGTGTTGACCGGGGCTCCAGCTCCTCACGTTCTTTTTGTACTTGAAAATCGCGATACACTAAAATTTAGCAGCCGTGACATATATTCAGAACTGGAAAAAGCCATAAAAAAGCAAATTGAGCACCAAGGCTATTTGACCAGTCAAACGTGGGAAGATCTTGCGGGAGTTATGAAGAATCAAAGCAGGGACACGCTTGTATTTCGGGATTTATCCGCAGTTAATGATAAGACCCTAAGCGGCATTCTAGAAACCTCTATTGCAAGAGCGCTTATTTTAAAAGGACAAGTCATTGTAGCTTTGAAAGACCAGACAGTTGAACCGCCGAAACAATTAAGGTATATTTTCCTCCGTGACAATTCAGGTGGTCAGCAAGGGAACTTCTATACAAACGACAATACATTGATTTACAGGACAATCATAACTTTGGGCGAATAAAACGAACGCAGAACAGCGGTGTGCTAAAATACGGGCTGACGTGTAAGTACTAAACTGATTATTTTTGAAAAACAACAGAACAAAGACTAAGCCGTCGTAATCCAAATAGCCGTCCAGCGGCAAACCGATGGACGTTGGCAGCAATCTAAAAAGCACACCTATGATACAAGAGTATAGGTTCACGATACTTTTCCTGATGTTGCCATTTCTTTCCTGCAGGAAGGAGAAAGCTCCAGATTTGACTTTACCACCAGCCACCGAAACTGGGCAAAATACGCTTGGTTTTCTACTGGATGGTAAAGTGTGGACAAACTACGGTAAACGCTGCACAAT
Organism: Flavihumibacter rivuli; assembly: GCF_018595685.2. Classification (NCBI taxonomy): domain Bacteria; kingdom Pseudomonadati; phylum Bacteroidota; class Chitinophagia; order Chitinophagales; family Chitinophagaceae; genus Flavihumibacter; species Flavihumibacter rivuli. The sequence continues at coordinate 638,734 of NZ_CP092334.1, read as the reverse complement.
AGCCGGTTGCAAGGATAATAAAGTGACTGCATATTTGTATAAACAGCCAAATGGAGACTTTGACTTTGGTGTAAGCGCAGACTATACGGTAACTTCTGATACGACAGACCAGTCATTTTACATTTCCACTACAAACATAACAACAACAGGAACGTATCAAATTGATAATAACCTTGGAAGAGGAATGGCTTTCATTGGAAGCCGCTATAACCAGTGGTACAGGGAATACAAAAACAACCTGCCCAATAAATGCACTTTAACCATTACCCGCTTTGATACCATCAACAATGTTGTTGCTGGAACATTCGCAGGAATTCTCTACAACCCTAACAATTTGAATGACAGTATTAGAATACAAGACGGACGCTTTGATGCGCAGTTAGACTATAGGCGATGACGGATGCCAACAGCAATACAGAATATCTTCAAAGCAGAAAGCTAATGGACGCCAGATGTGATACAATGAGCCATTTATTTACTATGATAATATTAATATCTGGTCTAGCTTGTTCAAATATTTCACAAAATTCAACTATTAATTTGAAACCTGCTGGCGTCACAGATTCAGCTTTCTGGAGCGGAGGAGTTGATGGAGGAAATTGGTATGTTATTCATTCTTTAAACGATCATAGAAAAGCACCATTATTTCGGTATATGGAGATAATGGCGAGCTAATTGTAAAAAAGGAATTTATTGTTAATTGCAGACAAGCAAGCAGTTTTGATGAAGGATCTGAAATACCAAATTAGTGCTTTTGATGGTGAAAAAATATATCAAATTGCTCTGAAAGATAATGAAGTATGCTGGATGCAGTAAATTTCTATTATAGATTGTATTAAATCTGGTAGAATATTAGGATTAATAATGCAACAGCAATCATCAAATGCAACTAACAGCGGGTTTTGCGCCATGGTGGCGGACGCCTAAATCTGTTCGGCAGGATTTCTACTCATATTTAATCCAGGGCTAGGCAGTGGATCCCTGAATAGCACAAAGAACGCAAAGCCCTGGCCGTTATGGCCCCCTCCAATCGCAATAACCAATAATGCTGAGTAGGGTCGACGCTCGCTAATTGAAGGCAGGCATACTTAAAGTCCGCCTGGCCGGCTAGAGTTAAAAGTAATCAATGAGGCTTGGACTAGTGGCAACCGTTTCACGCTCAGGATAGCCTGTTAAGGCAAATGGTTGTATAATATCCATTAAAGGGGCTACCAGCAACAGCAGCACGCATGGGGCTTCATTGAAAGCAAAGCCCGCCCTGCATCTGTACACCGATCGGACAGAATAACCTTTTATGCCGATTCCAAAAATATGGCAACAGGAAAGAACTGGTCGAACAATACCCTACCTTAGACAATATATCAACCATAATTGGACCAAATAGTACCGGCAAAGATATACATACAAAAAGCCGGTCATAGAAATCAGGTTACCAATCGATAAGATAATCAATAATGAAAGAAATATGATTTTAGAAGTAGCTATATTAAATGTAAAAAAGGGTGAAGAAGAAGACTTTGAAAGGGATTTCCTTACAGCCGGAAAATACATTAGCTCCATAAATGGATATGTAAGACATACCTTAAGGAAATGTCTGGAACAGGACAACAAATATATATTACTTGTCGATTGGGAAACCCTGGAAGACCATACAGTCGGATTTAGACAATCTGCAGAATACCTTGAGTGGAAAAAGCTACTGCATCACTATTACGATCCATTTCCAATAGTTGAACATTACGAGACAATTATTGAAAGCGGAAGCACAATCAACAACTAACATCTTAATGGAATTAACAAGGATGACAATTGAAAACTAAAGGCTTACAATTATTTTTAATATTTTGACGAAATGTCAGGTTGCTATACTTGAAGCACCCCATCATCGCTTATAGGTAAAACGACAACAATAACCCTCCTCCTTATGATTGGACATACCACAGTATTCCTGGTCCTTGCATTGGCTACAATCCTTCAACTCATTTCAGGGTTCTTAACAGGAACCCTTGCAGTTTCTGTTGTGCCTGGCTGGTCCACTCCTATTCTAGCTCCATACACCATCCTCTCTATTTGTGAACTAATCTGGATTTGGCTTCTTCCGATTATCTATTCAGTACTTAAGAATAGAAACATAATCTTACCAAATCCAGTGGTAGCGATACATCTATTTTGTACGATAGCCAATTTTATCTCCCAGGAAGGCTCTACCGATGCTACAGGATCTCATTATGAAGTCATAGCTGTACTATTACCAAATGCCGTATTCGTTGCCGGACAAATCATCTTATTATCCTTCATAGCAAAAGCGTGGAAGCCAAAATAGAAGAAAACAGCGCATAAGAATGGAAATACTCAGCTGCATTTGTGCGGAATTATAATCTACAATTCACTGTTGCACGCCAGGAAGAAGCAAGCTAATGGACAAATTGATAAGTCTACTCCAGCATAAACCGGACACACTACATTTAGGATTAGCCAAATTTGGATTAACGAACAGGAATTAGCTAGAAAGCCATGCGTATATATAGTAAATAAACTGAAAGATTGTTATCCAAATTTCCGTACTGTCGTTAACCTGTAGACATTAGGCGTAATAACAAACTTTACCACAACATGGACAAAGCATTACTTGATGACATAATTGAAAAAAACAAAGCCCAACCCGTCGGAAAAGGCTACATTGACATCATTGTTTCCCGTGACAATTATAAAGCCTTTATTATCGATCTTGTGGCCAATGGCTTTAAAATTACCGGCGTGAGTTGGTGGGAATGGCATAAAGAGAATCAAGAAAAACAATACGGGCTTGGCGGACCAAAAAGTATTTTTTACGAAGGATGGTTTTTCGAAATCCCGGTTAGCGTGGAGGACTTCAGCTTTTCTGTTGACATTTCAAAAGAAAATATTATTGCAGCCATCCTTTACAAAATTGAAACAAAGGTAATTTCATTTTCAAACGAGACAGTAACATTTAAAGAAAGCAGCTGGCTTGTACCAGCAATCTGGCTAGATGTTCCTGACGATTGGAGAAACAAATACAGCACCTAACAAGAGAATAGCGGAAGCCTATCCATAGTGCAAAACAGGAACCATAACCCGCTTATAAACTTTAGTAACAAATTTGACCTTACCGATCTAAAACCCACCCAACTGCAAAGCCTGAAACAAACAGTGCCAATACTTTATCCTGTACCAGATGCTTTATGAAGACAGTCAAAGCCATTTTAAGCTACGTAGACCACCGCCCCTGGGCACTGCCCCGTGCACAATGGACCTACTATCAGGAGTGGAATCGCGCCTTGTTTCTTCACTGGAAAGTACCTGAAAGGCAGCTCAGCAAACTAGTACCTACTCCGCTCCTATTAGACACCTACAATAACGAGGCCTGGGTTACTTTAGTCGCCTTTACAATGGAGCGGATCCGACCCAAAGGACTGCCAGCAGTCCCTTTCCTATCCAATTTCCACGAAGTAAACATAAGGACCTACGTCAGATCAGGTGATAAGCCAGGCGTTTATTTCCTGAGTATAGAAGCCAGCAAGTCACTGTCGGCGTATACAGCAAGAATGCTGTCCGGCCTTCCTTATGAACCAGCAACTATCCTGCGTCAGGGAGAGGCATTCCAACGGTATGCATCAACCAATACAAATCGGCACTTCCATCTGGATGCGTCATTTACCATTGGCAAAAAGGAATTGAATAAGTCTGCTCTTGACCTTTTTCTCACTGAAAAATATTGCTTGTACATGGAAAAGGAAGGATCACTATTCCGTTATGATATCCATCACCAACCTTGGGAACTATTACAGATAGAACAAATTAACCTGGATATCAACTACCGGGTTGGAGAACTAGATATTTTAGAAAAACCAGACCTTGTTCACTACTCGGACGGAGTAAAGGTGATTGCCTGGGATAAGGTACTGGCAGGAACCTAATATATGCTGAAAACTTATAAATTAGTGCCAAGCTAGAAATAATACACGCAAACCATTCAATCTTTTCCAAATTGGCCTCTCCCCTTCGCAGACAATTGACTTTATTTGTAGCGCCCGAAGACGCTACTCCAATTGAGCAGATCAGACAACAATACAATCCCCTACAATTTGAAATAATAAAGGCCCACGTTACATTGTGCAGGGAAGATGAAATAGAAAATATTGAACCAGTAATAGCCAACCTTTTATCCTTAACAAAGACGAAACAGCCGATCTTGATTGGGTTTGGCAAGGTTACAAGGTTTGACAACGGGAAAGGACTTTACCTTCCAGCAGCAAATGATAATGAAGAATTTGACGAATTACGCAGTAAGATTTTAAATGGGATTATTGAAAACCCGAGGAAACATGAAGCCCATATAACCTTAATGCACCCAAGAAATTCAACGTGCACTGACGAAATCCATAAACAAGTGCAAACAATAGATCTGCCTACCCAATTATATTTCAACACCATTAGCCTTATTGAACAAAAGGACGGCGGACAATGGAAAATAGTACATGAATTTAATATGGAAGACGGCATATAAATCCTTCAGCTATAGAGCAACTCTCACCAATGCACCGTTTGGCAGCAACCGGTTGATCAATAATGTATATTGAACTTAATTTTATTGATCCGCTTAGGTTCCGGTCAAAACGTTCAAAACTCACCATAATTCTTTACATTCATTTACCGTAATTCCTTTGGCGACAGTAGTCAGTTGTCGTCATAGATTAGCCAGCCCGATCGATCTGCAGAAAACCTTGTAAACCATGCGGCATTTACATTTAACACTAGCCCTCATTCCCTACTAGTGATGGCTGGTTGCCACCAGAACAGCGCCAGCCAATCCAAAGAACATCAATCGTCAGTTGTTTCAGCTGTTCAATACGGAAGTGAGGGGATAAACAAAATGGATATCTATAAGCCCTCTCCGGATTCCAACAATGGCAAGTTAATATTGTATGTTCACGGTGGGGGCTGGTACACTGGCAGCAAGACTGAAGCAGCACATTGGGCTAAGGAATTGCAGGGTTTAGGTCATTCGGCAGTTTGTTTAGATTACGCATTGGCAAATAAATCCCCAGATAACTGCTATCCCAGGAAGCTTATGGATATTGAAAAAGCCATAGCGTTTATGAAGTGGAATGAGAAAAGCGGGTGGATTCAAAAAAGAATACCACACAATAGCTAATAGCATGAAGGTTTAGCAAAATAACAGTTATTCAATACCTTCAAAATATCCTAGGCAAACAAACTGTATCACTATTAAAATGCCCAATTATAAGAATTGGTAAATTCAAAAATTGTAATGAATAACAACGAACAGGCATACCATGACAAAAATGAAACAACCGGATACACAATATAGCTTAACAAAGATCCTGGCGGTCTGGGCTTTGTCTGCCATACCCATGGGTATTTTGGCTTTCATCATCACGCCTTTAGTGGCCAGTGCCACAAACTGGCCTCCCTTGATCGTTTATTGGATAGCTACTCTCATAGGACTAGTATGGCAGTTTGCACTTTCCCTGGTTATCCTAAAAAAGGAGGGACATCCATTGAATTGGTCGACGATGGCAAAACGCGGTAAATACCAAAAACCCATAAGCCCCAAAACAGGCAAACCCAATAATTGGCTGCTATTATGGACCATCCCCTTTATTATCCTCAGCGCTTTGATACAATCCGGAAAAATCAATTTACCCCCGGTAGATTCCTTGTTGACACCATTTATCCGGAATTTACCCCAATATGACCTATCCAGCCTCGCTACCCAAGAATTCAAAGGTGCCTGGTGGATCCTGGCATTATTCATACTCACAAGCCTGTTCAATTACTTGCTAGGCGAAGAATACATATACAGAGGCATACTTCTGCCTAAAATGAATGGGGTATTTGGCAAATGGGATTGGTTCTTTAACGGCATATTGTTTGGACTCTATCATCTCCACAAACCTCAGATCATACTATCCACGGCCCTCTATTTCGGCTTTGTATTTGCTTTCCCATCCAGGCTATTTCAATCCAGCTGGATGGCAGTCATTATCCATGGACTGGAAGGGGTATTAGGGATCATTCTGATACTGGGAATAATCCTGGGATTATCATAGCTATTCTCCATTAAACCATTTGGACAATTAATAAAAAACTCATCTTATTGGTTGCACTATGAATAATAGTAATCCCTGTTATCTTACGCTGTCAATCCCTGAAAAAAATTAAGGAACAGGCTATCTAGAGATACAACAGAAAGGCTATAAGGCAACAGTAAAAGACAGAAGAACGCTAATGACCCATGATCTGTCCTCTGCCCTCCCTTGAAAAATCAGGAAGATAGCTGGAATGGAAATTACCTCCTGACAATCAGGAAATAGACCAAATTCGATAAAGAGCCAATAACAGATATTGCAACTCAAAAAACACAAATTCAAAGCCTTAAAAAGACAAGGTAAATCCTCCACCAGGAAAATTCAGGTGCCAATCAAATTCCCAATAAATGGTATTGAAAAATAGTTTACCTTTTATCATGTGGAACTATATAGAACCCTGGATTGACAGGAGACAATATGCATTGGTGACCTTTTCCGTACTAGTAGGATCATGGCTGCTATATTCTTCCATTACATCAAGAAAGGTTTCCTCGCTTGCAGATTTAACCACAGTTGAGGGTCAACTTTCCAGGTATTCTTTTATTGACGGCAAAAAGGGAACAAAACGGTATTATATATGGCTGACCCAATATAATGCAAGCTTCCAAATACCTGCAGACTTTATAAGTTATTTTGACAAGGACCATTTTAAAGAAGCAGTAGGTCCGGGACAAACTATTTCTATTTCCATTTCAAAGGATGACATTAATAAGACCAGGCATTCCAATTACCGCATAAGAATCTACTCCTTACAGACAGAAAGTCAATCCTTTCTCCTGAGTAGCTTCACCCTAAAAAAAGAAAATAATATAATCCAATACATGATTGGACCGCTATTTATCATGGCCGGAATTGGATACTATTTATATAGACACAAAAAAATGGGAAATGTTTACCGCTAACAATGTATTGCAGTATTCGGGAAAAAGAAAACCAAAAAAGGTTACATCTATTGTAACACAAGAAGGTTATGGAAAATAAAATAAAACTTGAAAAATCACTATTTCAAAAGAGCTACCTCTACTTTATAGTATTTTTTATATTGATGCTTTGGGCCTTTTGGACCACCTATTTCACAAAACTATTCCACCAGGAAAATTACAGAATGCACCTTCATGGGGTCACGTTGATCTTGTGGTGCCTTATGCTAATCGTTCAGCCCTACCTGATCCGGGCTAAAAAAGTCAACATCCATAGAAAGATCGGAAAACTCTCTTACCTCCTTGTCCCACTTATCCTATTGACCTCCCTTGACCTTCTTAAATACAGGTTATCTCAAACTACAGCATTGACCAATACAAATTTCTATGCAGTGGCATTAGTGCTCAATGCCCTGGTGATATTTGTGATCCTATATGGACTGGCTATTTACAATCGGAGAAAAGGAGCCATTCATGCCAGATATATGCTATGCACAGCATTCCCAATGTTTACGCCAATTACGGACAGAATAATCTTTATCTATTTTCCTTCCTGGCTAAACTACGTTCCCAATATAGGTGGCGAACCTGTTGCGCCTGTATTTGGCTTTACATTGGCAGATATACTACTTATTGGTTTATCTATTTGGGACTGGCGATCCCATAAGCGTTGGAACGTATTTCCATTTGCCTTGCTCCTATTGATCGGCTACCATTTTTCCGTACTGAATTTTTACAAATATCCCTTCTGGATAAAATTTTGCGAATGGTTTTCGGCCACTTGAATGACCCGACTACTGAAAAGGCAGAACACCTTTAGGTCTTTTAGGTCGGATCAATGGTTGCTAAAAAAAGTCTAATTTCCCGATCCGTAAATTTTCCTGCAGATTATTGGCTGAAATTGCTTAGCTTTTACTTAGAAACAGCCATCCTTCCTTAATCATTTCTCCCCTCCCCGAAAACAAGTTATCCGTGAATGTTGCCCCGGTTTATTTTCAGGTTGTTTGACTCAATGAACCAACGACAATTAGTCTTACCCCCTTTTCTGGTTTAGATAAACAATTGACCCTAAAAATAAAACCACCCCATCATGCGTAAGACTTACATTCCCCTTATCGCAGGCCTGGTATTTACCGCGACCTGCTTTACCCAATGTTCCAACAATAAGACTAATGAACCAGTAACCACCGCCACTACCGAGGCAGAAAAACCGCTTTACGGAGGGTATGCATCCCAAGCCGAATGGGGAGAACACCTCGTAACTATTGGAGGTTGCAATGACTGCCACACCCCCAAGAAAATGACACCTATGGGTCCAGTTGATGACAGCACCTTACTGTTATCGGGGCATCCTGAAAAGCTACCCGCACCAGAAGTGGACAGGAAAGCCATGGAAAGCAAAGGATTGGTCGTTACCGCAGATTTTACCGCCTGGATAGGTCCCTGGGGCATTTCTTATTCAGCCAATCTTACACCAGATGCAACAGGATTAGGCTATTGGAAGGAAGAACAATTCCTTTTTGCGTTAAAAAATAGCGTCAGTAAAGGGCTTCCCGGGGGAAGACCACTCATGCCACCCATGTCAATGATGCCGGTTAAACACATGACTGATGATGAGTTGAAGGCCATATTTGCCTACCTCAAAACCATTAAACCTATAAAAAACAATTCTGTCCAACCCACCCCTCCGGTATTAGTAAGAAAGTAAGGAACAGGGCAGTTCAATTCATTCATCAATAACATCCCGGACTGAATAAATCCAGGGAGGAAGCTAACCATGCACTACAGGCATCCGGGAAGGAGATACCATACCCTCTCCACTGCTGATTCGAAAGGAAGCTGCAACCAATACATTAAATACAAGGCAACTGCCAGAATCAGGGCCATTAACCAGGCCGGCATCATAATAGCATAAATTGTAATTTAACCATCAAACTCAGCAAATGGCAAGTATCAACCCTCATGTTAATTTCAACGGCAATGCCGAAGAAGCCTTCCATTTTTACAAGTCGGTATTCGGCGGTGAGTTTTCAAAACTCGTCCGTTTCAAGGACCTGGCCAGTGAAGCATTTCCGGTGGCAGCTCATGAAGCCAATAAGATCATGCACATTGCCTTACCAATTGGCAATAGTATTTTAATGGCCAATGATGTACCTGAAATCCTGGGACGAACCAATGAGAACGAGAACAGGAGCAAAATTGTGGTCAGGGCAGAAAGCAAAGCAGAAGCCGACAAACTATTCAATGGCCTGTCGGCGGGAGGCCAGACTGAAATGCCGATTGCTGACAGCCCCTGGGGGACCTATTTCGGGATGTTCCGGGACAAATATGGCATTGAATGGATGGTGGAATTCGATCCCGCCAACAAAGGGTAAATTTAACTTAGGCAAAACACCTGATCACTAAATCAGGTTTTAAAGTCAAATTGGAACAAGGGCAAATCTTCATCTTTGTTACCCAATTCCCATCCGAAATAAATACTCAAAACCGTTGGGCGAAATTGAAGAAACTAACCATATACATTACCCGCCGTATTTGAAATGAATAAGGGACTGATATGACCGGAATCAGCCCAGTTTGTGATGCACGTCAAGGAATGCACCCGGGGCTCTTCAGTACTTTTATTAAAACTAAAAGTCATGAAAGCCCTTTTGATGACAACCACGGTTGCCCTATTGTTATTATCGGCAAACCCGGCAGGAGCACAAATCATCAATCCCAAGAAAGTACTTGAAAAGAAAGCAACCAAGAAAACCAACGAGGTCATCAATAAGGAAGCGGAAAAGGCGGTAGACACTGTTCTTACTGGTAAGAAAAACCCCAAAGAGCAGTCTCAAAAAGAGACTCAAGCTGCCGAAGATACGGTGGTTCGTCCATCCTCCAGTGGTGAACCTACATTAGAATCCTATTCCAAATTTGATTTTGTGCCAGGGGAGAAAGTTTTGTTCTTTGATGATTTCAGCCAGGATGCTGTCGGCGATTTTCCTGCTGCGTGGAATACAAATGGTTCAGCAGAAGTGGTGACCACTAACCTTTATCCCGGAAAATGGATGAAGTTTGTGATGCATGAATGTGTATGGACAGATGACTTGTTGAAATTACCAGACAACTATACCATAGAGTTTGATATTGTACCGCTGGGCGGACTGGAAGGGGCGGGCATGTCGGGCTGGCAGCTAAGGCTCATGCAGGCCAAGAATGCAAAGGCCTGGGATGGCGGCTCTGCACCTGGAAACGGCGGATTTAAACTGCACGTAGAATATTTTGGGCGCCCGGGATACAGCACCTGGCTGTATGGCGATGAGTGTTCCAAGGCCAACATGAGTGGATATGTTAATGATGAAAACCTGAAAGAAAAGATCAACCAGAAGTATCATATTGCCATCTGGGTACAGAAATCAAGGCTCCGGCTTTACCAGGATCAGCATAAGATCATTGATCTACCTAAAGCCTTCCCCACCGGTTGTGTAAAACCGGATCGCCTCCGGTTTGAATACGGGGCAGCCATGATCAGCAACGTAAGAATTGCCATAGGCGCCCCTGATATGCGCAGCAAACTCATTACCGAAGGAAAATTAGTGTCCTATGGCATCTACTTTGATGTGAATAAGGATGTGGTCAAACCAGAATCCTATGGCACCCTCAAAGGCATTGCCGATGTGCTCAATGAAAATCCTGATGTAAAAATCAAGATAATTGGCCATACCGATTCGGATGGCAACGACGCCGCCAACCTGGATCTGTCCAAACGCAGGGCTGCTGCTGTAAAGAACGAACTGGTGAAAACCTTTACCATTGATGCCAGCCGCATTGAAACGGAAGGGAAAGGGGAAACACAACCAGTTGCTTCCAATGATACACCTTCCAACAAGGCGCTTAACCGAAGGGTGGAATTTGTAAAACAATAGCCCAATAGGCTAATCCCCGTTTATACTAACGATAAATAACACTATCTAACCCAAAAAAGAAAACAGTGTAACAAAGGGATAATACAAATGGCAAAGGGCTGTTTCATTCCGGAGCATTGAATTTAGCACAACCCATAAAACGTATTACAAGCTACCCTAATAGCAATCGACCTCCTTTCCACTTGTACAATTGATCCTATAAACCTACAGCATGTAGCGCACCAGTATACGGATAAATCATAATGAAATGCTTGACAATTTCAACAATGGTGAACCCAGAATGGATTATTTTACACCAACATTTTAAAAATGGATTAACCCCTGGTATCAATCAGAAAAGCATGCTCATCCAGAAATACTCCTCCCAATGGGTTAGGGATTTTACCGATATCAAAGCCGAGCTGGAGAAAGGCTTATCCGGTCTTGAATGCAGCATCGAACATGTCGGAAGCACCTCCGTTCCCAACCTGGACGCCAAACCAATCATCGACATCGACATCATCTATCCGAACCCTGCAGCTTTCAGCCGGATCAGATCGGGGCTGGAGAAAATCGGCTATTACCATAACGGGAACCAGGGTATTGAAGACCGCGAGGTCTTTAAAAGAAGCGGGGCAATAAAAAATGAGGTATTGGACAGCATCATGCATCATCTTTATGTTTGTCCCATCCATAGCCCCGCACTGGAAAGGCACCTCCTGTCCAGGGACCATTTGCGAGCCAATGAATGGGCCAGGGCAACCTACCAGCAAATGAAATACGAAATAGCGGCGGAAGTCAACCAGGACAGGAAAAAATATGCCGCACTGAAAGAGGAACGGGTGAATGCATTCATTGACCTTATTATTGCCAAAGAAAAACTCAAAACCAACCCCGTACAAAATACCGGGAAGGAACCATAACCCCTCCCCTTTTACACCTGGGGACCATTCCTTTACTAGGCTCTGGTCTTACACCATTCCATATACAAAAACATCAACCTTCTCCGCCATCAAGCATTCCCTAAAGAACACCCTAAACCATAGAAAAATGAACGAACAGGTAGAGATCCCATTGAACAAGAAAAAGATGTTGCCGCTCTTACTGGGGGCACTGGCATTTTCCCTGACAGGGATCTGGATGATCAACTTAGCCCTTAGGGTCAAAAACCAACTGATCAGCCAGGTCATATTCTTTGTCATTGGACTTTCCGCCCTCTTGTTCTTTGGCCTGGTTGCCCTGGTGATGCTAATGAAAATATTCAGTAATAAGGCAGGGATGACCATTACAGATGAAGGCATGATCGATAATGCAAGCGGCATATCCGTAGGCTTCATCGGCTGGAATGAGATCAAAAAGATCCAATATACCCAGAACGGTAATTTTACCACCCTGGTGGTGTTCGTTAAAAAACCTGAAAAATACCTGGAAAGGGAATCCAATTTCCTCAAAAGGTTGGCCATGCGGATGAACCATAAAATATCCGGATCACCTATCCATATCACAGCCAGTTTCCTTGATATAAACCTATACACCCTGAATGAAATGATCGCCACCAAACGATTTCAGCAAAAGACCAAAAACGGGCTGGACTAACCCTAATGGAATTAAGCTGGCCAGTTTATAGCTTCCTTTACCACTCTGTATACCCAATTCCGAATGGAAAATCACCCCCTTTCATAGAGTTGGGGTTATTGAATAGGAATAATTAAAGTATGATGCTAATAATAAAAAGACCATATAGCATTCTGTTAGCAATAGCCATTCTACTTTTCCTGGCTGGAATTATATTCTTTGATAAGTATTTGGACATATACCTTAACGATGCTTATTACATAGTATCATTACATCACATCGCCTGGGCATCATCCTTCCTGCTGATCTTTTGTTGGATGCTTTACCTACTTACCCATAATCTCCTCTTTTCAAAGACACTCAACTGGATCCATATATTACTTACGGCATCCTGTTCAGTTATCATATTGGTATTCTCCTATTTCTTATCCGAATCAACTGAAAGTAGTGTTACGCTATCAAGCGTATATAATGCTAAAGGATACCTCAACCACTACAGGCTTCAGGAAACATTGAAAAAGGTCATACTCATTACAACAGCCATCCTGGTCTTGGGCCAATTAACCTACCTGATGAACATCCTGATGGGATTGGCGAAAGGCAAGAAAAGGCAATATCATCCATCTTAAGCAGGTTTTCTAGTTTTTGGACAACATTTATTTTCTACTGGCAGAATCATTTGTAACCCTTATTAAGCTGAGCATTAAACCGACATTTCAATTTAACCTTGAAGCTAGCAATACCTCATATCCTATTCATCCTGATAATATCAGGCTGCACTGAAAGGCGAAAAGAACCTTCTGGTCCATTAACCGTCATTATCCAGCCCTTCAACGACATGGATAAAAAAGATTATGAATACGTATATACCGAATTCAGAAAAGTATATCCCCAGCTCCAATTAAAAGCCCCCATACCCCTTCCTGATGATGCCTTTAACCGAACCAGGAACAGGTATCGCGCGGACTCCCTCATCAGGTACTTAAGGGATCGTACACCCGGAAAATCCGTAACCATTGGACTCACGGGCAGGGATATCAGTACCACCAAGGGGGAGATCCATGACTGGGGCGTAATGGGACTGGGCTATCGTCCTGGCAAAGCATGCATAGCTTCTTCCTACAGGCTAAATCCCGGACAAAAGCAGCAGCAATTCTTTAAGGTAGCCATTCATGAAATCGGGCACACCCAGGGACTTCACCACTGTCCTGTCAGCACTTGCTACATGCGCGATGCCGAAGGCGGGAACCCAACTGCAGCAGAAACAGGATTTTGTCCGAGCTGCAAAGCCCATCTTACAAAAAAAGGTTGGGGGCTTTAAAGAATGGTTGTCATGAAAAGGAGAAACACCTTGATGTGCCGATCAGGGGATGCAAGATCAATACCAGTTTTGATAACTTTTTCTATTGCATTTAAAACAATCAGTCAAACAAACAGAAAGCCTGCTCAGGAATCTGGCATCCATTTTACCTGTCTACCAAACCGGGTAAAGCTTAATACCATCCCGACTGAACTACACCCCATTAAAATATCTCCTCATATTAATTCTTCCCATAATTTCATTTAATAACTTTAGTCAAAACAAAAGAGACAATGAAAAAATGGCATATCGTACTGTTCCTGATGATCACCACCTATTGCCAGTTACAGGCCCAAAGCGATAAAGCCACCGTATACCTGTTGAGGTCTGTCGGCCCGGACCAGTATGTGCCCTATTTCACCTACCTGGACTCCACCCTATTATGCAAACTGGGAAATGGAAAGTATTCCGTCCATGAGGTAGCGCCGGGGGAATATAAATTCCATGCACAGTATAAGGGCAAGCTGAAACCCAGTCCCGAAACAGACCTCACCGTCAACCTGGAATCCGGGAAAACCTACTACATCTCCGTTAACATTGCCACCAAGGCCTTCGCAAAGGGAAGTTTCTATTGTGAACAACTGAGTGAGGAAGAAGGCCAGAAAAGGGCAGAGGTTTTTAAATTGGATAAGAAATGTCAATAAACATGCTGCCACCTACCCTTCAACAGTTCAGGCCATACTTCCATTGCTGGGGCTAGCCGCTTTCAGAATGGGGTAATTCCAGATAAATTTTGTCCCGGGAAAGCACCTGATAAAGCGATCCTAATATAGCCAGTAGCTTCGGCGATTGCTCCACAATCAACAATTGTGCTGGCTTTAGTACTATCCAGAATACAACTAGCCATTCTCCCTTGAAACCATCTGCATCCATCATTTAAAAACTCAGGTGAAAATCAGACAAAGATTTTGTCACCCTAAAATGAGCAGGACATCTTATGCCTTGCAGGAAACAGGGCAGACGTATCCTCCAGCGCTTCTTCCCGTAAAATACCTTAACTTGAATAGCAATCAGGATCAAAAAAGGTAAATGGCAGCTGGAATCCAACCTAACCCACCTTCACCAGGCCATTGCTATTGTGAACTGTTATCCGGCCACCCTTCCCGAATGACAACCTAAACAGCCGAATATGTATACCTATTCAATCCCCCTGTTTTCCAGGTTTAGCATCATTGTACTACTCGTCTATTTTCATTCCACCGCTTTCGGGCAGGCGACCAAGCTTTCCAACCAAAACAAACAGATGATCAATAAATACTTTGAGGTAGTCATCAATGCCCACAACCTTGACCGTAAGGGAAATTTTTTTCAACCAGATTATACCTGGCACACGATGGACGGAAAGACGACACAAAGCAGCCAGGATACCAGTCATAACGCCACTTTAAGATGGCTCTTTTCCGCTATACCTGATGTTCATTATACCATTGACCATATCCTGGCAGAAGAAGACATGGTAGCCGTAAATACAACCGCTACAGGCTTAGCAAAAAGCGAATTGTTCGGTCTGCCAGCAGGACTGAAGAAGGTCCGCTACCAACAAATGTTCTTTTACCGACTGAAAGACGGGAAAATAGCGGAACAATGGGAAGTAGTTGACAGGGACGGCCTGATGGAACAATTGGGAAAGCAATGACCTATCCCAGCAATAGTACGAGGTTTAGTCACTGAGTAGAAGGATATCGGGCAAAGCCATTCCTAGCGCGGGTAGCCAATACCGGACTATCCAACATCCACTGCAATACGGATGATTGCAGGGTAATCCAATCTAGCTAACCACTAAAATCTTAACGATGGCAAAACTGATCATGTGGAACCTAATGACGCTTGACGGCTATTTTGAAGGAACCCAGCCTTGGGACCTGAGCTTTCACCAAACTGTTTGGGGGACTGAACTCGAACAACTCAGCATCAGGCAACTCCATGCAGCAGCCTATCTTGTATTTGGCCGAAAGACTTATGAAGGCATGGCCGACTATTGGACAAAAGAGACAGGTGAAATTGCCGACCTGATGAATAGCATCCCCAAACTCGTATGCTCCAAGACATTGCAATCGGCCGATTGGAACAATTCCACCCTCATCAGTGAAAATGCCAGTGCGGAGATCAGGAAACTGAAAGCCGGATCGGAAAAGGACCTGTTTGTTTTTGGCAGCGCTAATCTTTCCGAGACATTTATCCATGATGACCTGTTTGACGAATACCGCATTTGCATTGTTCCGGTCCTGTTAGGCAATGGGCACCCCCTTTTCAGGAAGGGAGCCGGAGTCAAAAGCCTATCCCTCCTTTCCACCCAGCCACTTGAGACAGGTGGGGTGGTGTTAAGATATTCAAAACAATAAACCAGGAAATAAGGAATCAAGCTGGATACAACATTTACCAGCCAACTAACCAGCATTAACCGCTATTTTTGAATACTCCAGCCGGGACAGCCAGCACCTTAGATTTTTATTTAAGGATACCCAAACGGATAGAAATTAAACCAGATGCAAATCATCCTCACCATCCTGCTCTTCACCATTTCCCAGTTCACGGCCTTTGCCCAGCAGGAAGCAAAGCCATTAAAGATATCCCACCTGAAAGGCGATTTTTACATCTACACCACCTATAGCACTTACCAGGGGGAGCAAATACCCGCCAACGGGATGTACCTGCTCACTGATGATGGGGCAGTATTGTTCGACACACCATGGGACACCACCCAATTCCAGCCCTTACTAGACAGCATCCAAACCAAACACCAGCAAAAAGTAACCCTGTGCATTGCCACGCACTGGCATAGCGACAGGACAGAAGGACTTGAATACTACAGGCAGCAAGGCATTAAAACCTATACCACGATCCTCACCGATGAATGCAGTAAAAAGAACAATAAGAAAAGGGCTGAATTTTTAATGTCGAAGGATACGACCTTCCATACCGGGCAGTACTCCTTTGAAACCTATTATCCCGGCGAAGGCCATACCGCAGATAATATTGTGATATGGTTTGGCAAAGAGCGCATCCTGTACGGCGGCTGCCTGATCAAGGGATCAACTGCAAAAGACCTGGGCTACCTGGGGGATGCCAACACTTTCGCCTACGAAACCACCCTTCGACAGGTGAAGGCCAAATGCCCGGACCCCGAATACATTATCATATCCCATAGCGACTGGAAGGACAAGAACTCACTCGACCACTCCATCCAACTGGCAAAAAAGCTTAAAAAGAAAATAAAGAGTATCTAGCCCACTTTCCAAACATCAGAAAGCGAGAATACATATTTTATTCCAGCCCTATTGAATGGTCTTCCTTAAGCAACCAAGTTCAATTAAGTTCATGAAAACAGAAAAGGATAAAATGCTGGCGGGTGAATTGTATAACCCCCTGGACGCAGAACTCTCAGACTTACGGCTGAAGGCAAGGCGCTTGTTGAAGGACCTGAACGACACCAGGGAAGACCAAACCGAAGAACGGATGCGTTTACTCAAGGAGTTGATGCCAGACGCAGGGACCGACCTTTGGCTGCAACCGCCCTTCTATTGCGATTATGGTTTCAATATCAAACTTGGGGACAAGGTCTTTTTCAACTTCAATTGCGTGGTATTGGATGTAGCACCGGTAAGCATTGGAAGCCGGACCTTAATCGGCCCTAATGTCCAGGTCTATACCGCCATGCACCCCATGGACTACCAGGAAAGGGCCAGCGGCCTGGAATATGCCAAACCGATCACCATCGGGAACGATGTCTGGATCGGCGGCAGTGCGGTCATCTGTCCGGGAGTAAGCATCGGCGACAGGGCTGTTATTGGCGCGGGCAGCGTGGTAACCAGGGACATCCCATCAGATGTATTCGCGGCAGGTAACCCATGCAGGGTAATAAAAGCAATTGATAAGAAGTAATTGAAGAATAAGGAAAACTTACCTTTTCAATAGAGCCATGATAAAATGGATAGAGGCTGCAGAACTATATATGCAAACTGACATCACCTATTATCCAGCCCCCTCATTCATAAAAGCTTCTATATCCAACTAGTCTATTACCCAATATCAATATTCAGGATTTAGGGAACTACCCCTTCCCCGTGCTACCGTTCACCTAATTCATTAACGGTTTCTCAATTCGGCCCAGACAAAATCCTCGATCTCATCAAAAAGGAATCGTTCCCTTTTCCTACCCTTTGTTTGTTCCTCAAAGGTATTGGTCAACTCAAGTGCCAGTCGATACATTTCTTCGGTAGCAGACTGATCGATCATTTCAGTAAAGCTCTTAGGCTGATCACCTTCTTCGAGACTGCGGATATAACACAATACTTCCACCACCTCGAAATGCGTCTTTTGCCAGGATTCAAAACCATTGGGAAAGGCAGGTAAATTCATATTGGTTAATTTTATGGTAAGGGCAGGAGACCAATATACCCTATTTAGGGACATAAACCACCCCTGCCTTTTCCTTTCAATGGAACTAGCCACATGAAGGCATTCAGAAACAGTCCAAGCCCCTACCCCAAATCCTAACCATTCATCCATCGAGTAAAAACCTAAAATGAACAGGTAAAAATCAGTACATTATAGAATGAAAAAAGCAATATTAGTATTCGCCATCAGTTTGATCGCTAAGGCCAATATAGCGCAAGGGGTAGAAAACAATCAGAATATAGTTATAGGCAAAACAGATAGTGTTCAATCAAAAATATTGGGCGAACAGAGGAAATTATGGGTTTACACCCCCAACTCCAATCCAAATAGCATCTTTAGTCCGCAGCGCTACCCTGTTGTCTATTTACTGGATGGGGAAGGTCATTTCTCCTCAGTGGCAGGCATGATCGAACAATTGAGTACCGGCGGCAATAACTTATGTCCCAAAATGATCGTAGTGGCCATTTTAAACACCGACCGGACCAGGGACCTCACGCCTACCCATGTTGAGGCCGACCCGCCCTATATGGACAGCCTTTCTTCCAAAACTTCAGGGGGTGGCGAGAACTTCATCGCCTTTATAGAAAAGGAATTGATGCCACACATCGAAGCCAAGTATCCCACGGCTCCCTATAAAATGCTGATCGGTCATTCCTTTGGCGGCTTAACGGTGATGCAAGCCTTTATCCACCATACCGAACTGTTCAATTCCTATATCTGCATTGACCCCAGCATGTGGTGGGATAAGCAAACATTGCTGAAACAATCGCAAAAGGCTTTGGCAGAAAAGAAGTTTGAAGGAAAATCCCTATACCTGGGCATAGCCAATACGATGGAAGACGGAATGGACCTTAAAAAGGTACAAAAGGACACTTCCATTGATTCGAGACATATCCGCTCCATCTTAGCCTTACAATCCGCCTTTGAAAAGAATAAGCAAAACGGTTTACAGTTCCGCAGCAAATACTATCCCGATGATTCGCATGGATCAGTCCCCTTCATAACCGAATATGACGCCTTACGCTTTTTCTTCCAGTATTTCCCGCTTAAATTTTCCGCCAAAGACTATACAGACTCTACTGTAGCGCTAGCGGATAAATACAAAAACCACTTCGCCTACCTTTCGAAGAAAATGGGCTATACCATCAAACCAGACGAAGCAGAGATCAATTTCCTTGGCTATGAATTCCTGAAACAAAAGCACTATAAAAAATCGGCTGACCTGTTCAGGCTCAATATTGATAATTATCCGGAAAGCTTTAACGCCTATGATTCTTACGCAGATTACCTCATCGCCATGGGTGATAGGGAAAAAGCCATTGAACAATTGAACAAGGCCCTTGCCCTGAAAGAAAACATCCCATCAAGAAAAAAATTGGCAGAACTTGAATCGATGAATAAATAAACTGTAAGAACCATGAAATCAATCTATCCCTTCTTTTTATTGTTTATTTCCCTGGCAGGATTTTTACAGGCAGACAGTTCACTGGTAAAATTTTACAACCCTAGCTCGGTATCCAAGCCAACAGGATATTCCCATACTGCGGAGATAGATCTGGGCAACTGCAAAATGGTTATGATCTCAGGGCAAATTGCACTGGACAACAAAGGGAATTTAATAGGCAAAGGCAACCTGGCCGAACAGACTGAACAGGTTTTCAAAAACCTGAAGAATATTGTACAAGAAAGTGGCGGGACAATGGACGATATAGTCAGGATTGGCATTTACATGATCGATGTAAGCCAGGTGCAGACCATGAGGGAAATAAGGAGCAGGTTCTTTAACCAGCAAAACCCGCCAACAAGTACACTGGTGCAAGTGAGTAAATTGGTCAGGGATGACCTATTGATTGAAATTGAAGCAACAGCAATCATCCCCAAGAAGAAAAAAAGAAAATGAAGAATCAATCATTAACCAACAGCAAAATGGCATCATCAAATTTGACGGTCATTGTATCATAGGTTGACTAGGGATGCATGCCCCCATATCATTCCCCCTTTACGATTAGCCATTTTACATTAAATTAGTCCATGGCCAATCGTTTCGTTCAACAATTGTTCCCGAAGGACCTTCCCCATGGTCTCAGGTTATTGAATACGGTCATCCTGCTGCCCATCCTGGCCTGGCCTTTTGTATTCTTCCTGAGCATATTCCTGTTTGATCAACCCCGGGAAGACTACCTGCCTGTTTACCTGGCCTTCTTCGCCATTAATGCCTATCCCTTGTATTTAATGGCGATCGCCTATTTCAACATCAGGCTTCTCCGGAAAAACAGGTTCCTTGGCGCCATCCTGCCGGCTGCATTCCTTTTGGCCATCGGGACGGCAGCTGCCTATCTCTTCCTCCAGGAAACCATTGACCAGTACAAAAGCAGGAAGGCCGAAATCAACCGGAAAAAGCAAGTTTATCTTGGGATGCAGGAAGATTTCAGGATCGTTGATAATAAAGTCTATTACTACGACTCCCTGCTCATCGGTGCCGACGCCCGGACATTTAAGATCCTGGACTGGGGCTGGCAGTGCGACAAGAACGCGTATTACTATAAAGGGAAAAAACTGGGATATGTCGACCGGGAAAGCTTGTCCATCCTGAATGCCCTTTACGCCAAGGACAAGTCAAATGTGTATTACCTGGGCGAGATCCTTCCGGGCGCAGATGCCAAAAGCTTCACCATCAAATTCAGGACAAGGGATGCCAGGGACGCCAACCACTGTTACAGGTCCGGCGTAAAAAGGGATTGCAAGGAACTGGAGGAATCCATGTGGTGAAACCCGGATATCCTACTTCTATGTTTGCATAAGACTACTCTCAGCAGCCCTAACAAAATGTTACCTGCGACCCTAACACCATCAGCGGTAGAACCAATGCCTACACAGTTTTACCACCATCCTAAAACTGCATATCAGGAAAGCTGCAATTGTTTATCCTCAATGGTGACGTTAAAATGAATTTCAGCATTTAACGCCTTAAATACTTTTAAAATGGTATCAATAGTGGCGCTGTTGGCGCTACTTTCCAACCTGGAGATCTGTGCCTTCTGCACACCCACCAAGGCCCCCAGTTGTTCTTGTGTAAGGTTGCGTTCCTGCCTGGCTTTCTTTATCATGTGACCAAGTACATCCATACGGAGTTCGTATTCGTATTGTTGCCTTTTCTTTGTCCCTTTTTTACCGAAATACTTGTCTTTCATCTCGGCAAGGGAATATGTTTTCATTCTTGTCTTTGCCATGATGATCATTTTTTGGCATTCACTTCAAAATATCTTTTTCGCAGGTTTTTGGCCCTTTCAATCTCTTTTACAGGCACTTTGTCCACCTTCTTGACAAACCCATGTGTCGCTATTACAAGCGTATCTATTTTTTCGATTTATCCCAAAAGGCCAATAAGCGGATTTGTTGTCCCGCATACCTGGTCCTGAACTCCCAAATATCATCCTGCAACTTTTTAAAAAGTTTTGGATCATTCGTTTGTTCAGCCAGGTCAATATTGTAAATAACCTTCGCCGCTGCCTTCTGGTCAAGACTGGCTAAATATTCACTTGCCTCCTCTAAAAACCTTGTCTCAAAATAGCGCACTCACCAGACTTTTGCCAAAGGTAATAAAGTTTCCATATATGGAAACTTTTATATTGCTTCAGTATACCTGCGAGAAAGTTCAGCCCAACACCATTAGGGACATTTCAAAGTATGGAAAGCATGGAAATCGCAACCTATCAAATTCCACACAAACCAGAAAGACCTGAAAACCTGGAGTGCAATCCTGACAATATTTGAAAACTTTAAGAACCAGGTTGGTATCCCAACTATTCATTTACCTGAAAAAACCCATTTCGATGCTCGCTCAACCTTGTATTTCCGTAGTTCAGCGGAAAAACTCCCCTATTCATTTGTTTAGCTGTAATCCAAAAAATCACCGAAATAGCTTCGTATCCATTAAGCTATTCAAACAAACCAATTAACCATGAACAAAGAATTGATCTTCCTGAGGGCATTTGCAGCAGCCACCGTGATGGGAATGGTATTCCTCACTAGTTCCGCCTTTAGAACCAGGGGTAACCAAAAATTCAGCGAAATAGATGTAGAAAGGATCAATATCGTGGAAAAGGACGGCACGGTAAAAATGATCATTACAAATGTGAACAGGTTCCCCAACGGCAGTGATAAGGTAAACAGCAGGCCCACCAATGAGGACAGGAAAAAACGCTCCGGTATGCTCTTCTTTAATGAAGATGGGATCGAATGCGGCGGATTCATCTATGACGGGAAGAAATCGGCCAATGGCCATAGCGCCGGGCTCTCCCTGACCTATGACCAATACGATGGCGACCAGGTAGTTCAATTGCTTACAGAGGATTACCAGGAAGGAAATGAACGCTATGTAGGAAGCGTATTGGCATTCAATGATCGTCCCGGCAAGGAATCACAAGCCCGCTCCCTGGAGATAATGAAGGAACTGGAAGCATTGGGGAAAAAGGACCCTGATGCCATGAGGAAGAAATACAAGGAATATGAAGCAGCTGGCCTGATCGGCGGTGCGCCCAGGGTATTGCTGGGAAAAACCAGGAGCCAGAATAATGGCCTGTTCCTCTTCGACGATAAAGGGATGCCCCGCGCCATGTTCTATGTGGACAAGGACAACAATGCCAAACTGGATTTCTTTGACGACAAAGGAAACACCATCGCCTCCTTCCCGGAAAAGAAAAAATAATACCTTACGACCAATAGCCCGGCAATAACCGGGCTATTGATTAATTTAAGCCCAAATTGCAGCCTTGAACATTAACTGGACCACCATAAAGGAGAACCGGTACTTTATAGCCTTCATTGTACTGTTCGCGTATGCGCAAACCATCCATTCCAGGATACTCGTCAGGCAGGAACTGAATGCCTACACCTTCACCCCGGACGGCGCCATTTCCACCCTGATCACGGTCACCATTCTCTTCCTGGCACTACAATTATTTACCCATAAATGGCAGCGGTCAGCCCTCTTCAACCTCCGGGAGATGATGAAGATATTTGGCGCTTCCCTGTTCACCAGCCTGGTCCTGATCAACCTGATCAGCCTGTCGATCTCCATTCTATTCGGGAATGTTGAAAGGAATTTCAACAGCGCTACCCTTCTCCAGACCAACTTCGCCAACCTGCTGGACGGGTTTATCTACGGCAGTTTCTACCTGGCCTTCTATTACTACAAGAAGAACCGGAAACAGCAGGAAGAATTGGCCAATTATAACCAGGCCCTTTCGGAAAGCAGGATTAGCCAGCTCAAGTCCCAGCTTAACCCCCACTTCCTATTCAATAACCTGAATGTACTGGACCAACTCATTTATGAAGACAGGACGAAAGCTTCTGGCTTCCTCCATGAATTTGCAGATATCTATCGTTATGTATTGCAGTCCACCAACAGGTCCACTGTACCCCTCAGGGAAGAGTTGGCCTTTGCCCAGCAATACTTCCAGTTGATCAGCTATAAATACGGCAATGCCTATCAGCTCCATATCGATTGCCAGGATGACAAGGGTTTTATAGTCCCGCTTACCCTTCAACTGCTGATCGAAAATTCGGTCAAGCACAATATGGGAACGGAAGACAGACCTGTCGCAATAGTCATACACATAGGCGAACAGATCACGGTATCCAATAACCGAATCCCGAAACAAAGGGCAGCGGGAGGCTCCGGGAAAGCCCTTATCAACCTGGAAGAACAATACACCATGCTCACCAAAAGGAAGGTCGAGGTGAATGCATCCACCAACCAATTCTCCGTTACCATTCCCATTATTCAGGAACAATGACTACCATGATAAAGATCCTGGTCATAGAAGATGAGATCCCCGCAAGGAACAAGCTCAGGCGCTTCATTGAGGCGTTGGAGGAACCCGTCCAGATTGCCGGGGAGATCAACAGTGTAGAAGGTGCCGTTGCGTTCCTTAGGGCCACGGACATAGACCTGGTCATATCGGACATTGAACTGCAGGATGGCAATGCCTTCGAGATCTATCAGCAGGTTTCCCTGAAATGTCCGATCATTTTCACAACCGCTTATGACCAGTTCTGGATGGATGCCTTTGAAAGCAATGGCATAGACTATTTGATGAAACCCTTCTCACAGGAGCGGTTCCAAAAAGCCTGGGATAAGTTCCTGCGCTTGCGCCATTCGGAAAAAGACCGGGATGACCTGCTGGGCAACCTGTCCAGAATGATCGAGGAGAAACTCGCTGAAAAGAAATACAAGAAAAGGTTCACCATCCACACCCATCATGATGTCTATTTCCTGGATATTGAGAACATTGTTTTTTTCCAGGCCAATGATGGGGTGGTATTCGCCTTCGACCAATCGGGGAAGAAACATATACTGGGTTATTCGACCCTGAAGGAGCTCGAGGCCCAGTTGGACCCACAGGAGTTTTTCAGGATCAACCGGAGTGAACTCATCAGCAAGCAGCATATAGAGAAAATTGAGCGCGACACCAGGAATACCCTGGCGGTAAAAATGAAAGGATACCAGAATTATTACCGGACCAGCCAAAGCAATACCCCGGCCCTGAAGGAATGGCTGGACGCATAAGGAAAGGAATAGGCCGGCCCAAACAGGATAGCGAAAACCGTTGCACCAGCCGGTCGTCGGTACCATAAGGTCCAATTACGGCAGGACAGATTCGAAAAGAAATGTATAATTTTATTTTCGAATACGATGAACACTGCCTATACCATACCATCAAACTCCCGACTGAAGGATTATGTGAGCATGATCTGGGAAGTGGAAGGCAACCTAAACGCCAGCGAATTGATCCTGCCCCAGGGCATCATAGAGATCGTATTCAATTTCGCGGAGAAGATCCAGGGTATTATGCCAGGGGGCGAGATCATTGCACAGGCACCCCGATGCTTTATCCAGGGCATCCATACCCATTGTATCCAGTCAGATTATGTTGGCAAGCACCACCTGTTGGGCATCAGGCTTCACCCTTACAGCGTTGAGTCTTTACTGGGTATCCTTCCCTCTGAGTTGAATAATACTATCCTTGACCTCACCCTGATCCAACCGGAATATGATCGCTTGTGGCACCAACTGGCAGAGCTGGACTCCTTTATTGAAAAATACCAGTTGCTGGAAAGGGAATTACCCCAGTTCACCGAGCCGATCTGCCATCGTTCCCAATTGCTGTCCAACCTCTTTACTGCAGCGCAGCCGGCACATTTCCAATCGGTGGATGTTTTGGCGCAACAGGTATATTATTCCCCCAGGCAATTGAACAGGGTTGCGCACAGTCTTTTTGGCTTATCGGCTGAAGAGCTTACCCTTTACAAGAAATTCCTGGAATCGATCCGGCTCATCCATGATGAGAACCTGTCACTAACAGCTGTGGCCTATTCAGCAGGCTTTTATGACCAGGCCCATTTTTGCAGGGTATTCAAATCTTACACCGGGATGACACCGAACAGTTACCGCAAACAGAAAGGGACATTGCCTTTTCATATCCTTTACTAGGACCGCATTTCCCCGATTTGTCCGATATATACAATTTCACGCTGGCCGCATACCTGAGCTTTGCATCGTCAAAAACACTTATTCCATGCAAACAAAAATTAAACGCGCGGCCATGTACCTACTTATGTTAACAGGTCTTTACCTGGTCATTGGCAATCTCCTTCACAGGGTCATCTTTCCGGAAAGAAAACCGGAGGTCTCCACTTTTTTCCACCCGGGACAGCAATTCTACAGCAAGGCAGAAGGCTTCCGGCAAACGGTAGTGAAACAGGAGAATGGTCATGTTCACTGCAGGCTGGAGGTTGAACCATTTGCAGCCGGTCCTCCCAAACACATCCATGATGGCTTTGATGAAGTTTTTGAAATCGAGAACGGTGAACTAAGCATCTGGGTCGGCGGGGAGGTCAAAAAACTGCATCCCGGGGAAGTCATTCGTATTCCAAAAGGCACCCCACACCAGCCCTATAATGAAACAGCAGACACCATTCGAACCAAGGGCACATTTGCCTTCCCGGAGAAATTTGCCTACCACCTGGTTCAAACCTATGGGTATATGGAGAGCCATCCCAATTTTACCAGGGAACCAGGGACCATCTTTCAAATAGCCATGCTACAGCAGGCAGGCTTTGATTCTTACATAGTTGACGGCCCGCCGGTATTCCTGCAAAAGCTGATCGGATTGGTGGCCAATCCAATGGCAAGGCTTCTGGGAATCAGGAGTTACTATGAAGATTACAATATCATTCAAGGTCCCACTGTGGTTGAAGAGACCGGATTAACCGCTCCCGAAATCTTCCTGGCGGACAAATAGTTTGATGCATTAATGGTCCACAGGAAGGTGCAAGAGTTCATTCCTATAGTAGCTGTTTTTCGCCGCTGTTGGTACTATTACCAGCAGCGGCGAAAATACAAATAAGGAGCACCCTACGGGGCTCGTGGTGATTAATCGTTATGTACAACCATGCTACAAATAAGGAAACCCGCTGGGTCTCTGAGCGGCAACCATGGCTCGGTTATATAGGGTGACATATACTTCAATTTCCCATCGGGGTCCCCTGCGGGAGCACCCTGCTGGGGTATGATTGTAGCGAAGCAAGTATATTCTACGACGCTGTTGTGTGTTTTCACCAACAGCTCTTAAAGTTAACCTCAGCGGGGTCTCCCGAAGGGGACCCCGATGTTTAGAAGGAGAAATAAATTCATGAAATCATTGATCATCATGGTTCTCATAGAGATACCACATTCGGGTAAAATAGGGCGGTAAGCAATCAGGAGGCAATTTTTTATTGTTTTTCAATAAATTTTTATTATTATTACATAATAAACATTAATCCGGACAGCTAAAGATTGGATTTTGCCAGCCTTTTTGAACAAGATATAATCTGTCTGCTAACCACCATTAAACGCCAAATAAATTCATGAGATTTCTCCTGATCATTAGCATGCTGATCCTTTTAAATGCAACAAGCTTTTCCCAACCAAAGGACAGCCTTTTCATTGGCAAGAGGGAAACCATCTATTCCAATGTACTTAAGGAAAACAGGACCATTAGGGTATATACACCTGGCCTAACCAGTCTGGACAACAATAATGAAAGAAAGTACCCGGTCCTCTATATTTTGGATGGGGAAGCACATTTCCTGTCAACAGTAGGCATTATCCAACAACTCAGCCAGGCCAACGGAAATGGCATCCTTCCAGAAATGATAGTAGTAGCGATAGAGAACACCAACAGGACGCGGGACCTTACACCGGCAAAGGAGCAAAATGGCAAACCCTATGCCCCCAACCCATTCGTCAATTTCCTGTCATCAGAACTGATCCCCTATATAGACAAAAACTATTCGACAGCCCCATACAGGCTACTGGTGGGGCATTCATTGGGTGGTCTAACAGCCATCAATATCCTCACCCATTCCCCAAGTCTTTTCCATGCCTATATTGCCATCGACCCCAGCATGTGGTTTGACAACGAAAGATTCCTGAATCAGGCAAAAAACCAGATCCCCAGCCAAAAACTGGACCGGACAAAACTATTCATTGGCATTGCGAACACGATGCCAAAGGGTATGGCATTAGCTGCCCTTAAAACAGACAAGACCATAGAGACTACGCATATACGGGCCATCTACAAACTGGATGAATTCCTGAAAGGCAACAAGAACGGCCTGCAATACGCATCAAGCTTCTATGAAAAAGAAGGCCATAACTCCGTTCCATTGATCAGTGAATATGATGGACTGCGGTACATCTTTGATTACTATCCCTTTGAAGCAACCATAAAAGATTTTCTCGACACCTCAGCGTTGATCGCCAACAAACTAAAAGCACACTATACAAAAGTCTCCAGGGAAATGGGCTATGCCAATTATCCACCTGAAAGCTTTATCAACTATTTAGGCTATGAGGCCTTATTCAAAAAGCAATTCAGAAAATCAGGGGCGTTATTCCAACTCAACCTCGAAAATTTCCCGCAAAGCAGTAATGCCCTCGAAGCCTATGGCGACTTTTGCATTGCCCAAAAAGATACAGTTAATGCAGTCGCCTATTACAGAAGATCACTGGAAAAAAATGATAAATCCGAAACCCGCGTAAAACTCAATAACCTCACCAAAAAGGGAAGCTATATGCTTACAGCAGATGAAGCAGGGCAATATACCGGCACTTACCTCCTGGAAGCCTACAACCTTGCCATTGTGCTGGAGAACAGGAATGGCAGGATATGGTCAAAAGTACCCGGACAGGCAGATGATGAATTACTGCCCATTTCAAAAGACGTATTTACTATTACAGGGAAACAGGGATACAGGATCACTTTTCAAATGGAAGGTAACCAGGCAATTGGTTTTACATCCATTCAACCAAACGGAACATTTAAGGCAGTTAAAAAGAGATAACAATCTATAAATGTTAGCAGACAAAATACGATGCAACCAAATGCAAGTATTTTAAACCTAAAAATTGCCACACTAAAATACTAACCCCAAAATCCAAAAAAATCCTACTGGGAAACAGCAGGATTTATTCAGCGCCATTAAAAAGGCACCTGATCTCTAAACCATTAAAAATGGAAACAAGTTCCACCTCATCCAACAAACTAACTACCCTTACAACATCTACTATGCCAAATCATTATCCAATACCACCCAATAAGCCTTATTCCTTCCTGCATCAATAACCGTTCTGATCTCCAGAGTAGCATTAATCTAAAAACAGATTAAGCTGGAATAAACATTATAGCTTGATAAAGGAAACCGTTAACCAGTTCCCATTGACTTTATACTTCAATACCAATTTAGTTCCGTCAAAAAAATAGATAGTTCCAAGGTCATGATTCAACCTGAGGGTTTTTGAATCAATCAGGGACCAGGTACCAGTTTCATTATTAGAGGGACTGCATACCATACCGATATCAGACACTTTGAATGAATAATCAGGACCCAACCGATAAATATCATCCTTATCACAAGGACGAACTGCGTTAGCATCCGGAAATGAATTATCGAATACATTAAGATTTCCCCAACGAGCCCCTTTGATAGCATATACACCTTGAATATTCTCTGGTGTAGGAACGATACTGTCATTCCAATCCAATCTATCATTCTTCCGACACGAGGAAAACACAGTAAGCACACTGAAAGAAATTAATAAAACCTTCTTTACCATATTACACTATTTATAATTAAAAATTTTCAATGTAAACAAAACGAAAACCACACAAACCGTTTTAAAATGCAAACCCAATAGTAACACCCGCCTTCATGCCATAGCCGGCATAAATACTGCGCAATACGAAGGATTCCCCATCATCTTTCCTGGTAAATGTAGCATCACTGTAGGAAGGGCCCAGAAACATATCGAGTACGAATCCACTGTCGAATATCTTTTGCCATCCAAACAGCATACCCCCACCAATCGTATAAAAGGAAGCAGATAAACTGGTGTTACTTTCCCTTATCTTAAAACTCCGGAAACTAAAAAAAGGGCTGACATATATTCCATTAAGGGCTTCCCTGCTGCCTGAAACAAAAAACCGATAAGCAGGCGTAAAGCCCAAACCAGAGTAATGGTATTTTCCTAACCTGACCTTAGAAAGCATGAAACCAGTTTGCAAAGACTGATTCGAAGAAACAGCTCTTTCGTAGGATATATTAGTGGTGCGATACAATAAGGACAAAGGGTTTAATTTAAAGGCATTACTAGCCCTGATCTGAGCTTGTGAATCAAACACCCAAAAAGCACCCAATCCAACTATGAATAAACCATTCAAAAAGAACTTTTTCAAACACATTACTGATTCAGATTAATAAATGAAGAAATTATCCCGATTTCACAAACAGGAAATTGAGGATGCAAAACTCTGCACTACTTAACCTTCCACCAATCTCATCTGGTAAGAAATATACTTACAAAATGATAAGACCAGTCAACCATACATATTCGCTAACGGAGATTCAATTTCAAAAAGCAATCAACAAAAGGCAATATGAATATTTAAGAATACCCCAGGCTCACAACAAGCAGGAAAAACGCTATGATAAAAAATAAAAAACTGGATAATAATGAAGTGTACGATTACCATTTGGCAACCCTATTTCTTACCAAATGGTAATGCAGGAAGTGAATCAAATTTGGAATTTTGCACCCGGTTTAAATTAAAACCTTGGATTCTTAAACCACAGCATAGAATTCAAATAATAGATCAGAAGGATCAGCAAGTATTACTGTATCAATGAAAATCAATTTAAACAATATCTATTAGCATCCAATAAATCAAACAAGCAATCGATAATGAACAAAAAAAATCTTACTAAAAGATCGATTTTATTCGTCTCAGCCATTTTTATAGCCGGATTACAGACTAAGGCACAGGGAAGAATATACGAATCCAGAAAAGAAGCTAATCAAGCTATCAACAATTCATGTTATAAAGCCTCAAACGGCTGGAACTTTTATACGGATAGCCTGGTCATACTAGGAAAAGGAAGTCTCCCAGATAAATCATTTGCATTCATCAAAGAAGAATCAAGCCGGATTTTGGACGAAAACCATTACAAATATTTCAGGCAACCCCTGGAATACACTTATTCAGGAAGAAAGGTGCAAATCTCGAATTTGATCGTTTCCGGAAACAGGACAACGGGCTATAGAGTTTTTGCAAAAATTAAGGTAGGCCGCATCAATCGCTATCTCATGGACATTGAAGGAGCCATAGAATCGGGCGAACTATTACCAGCAAATGAAACCAATTACAATTCAGTCACTACCCAATGATTTTATCCAATCTTCCAATCCACATAAAGGAAATTGCTTCTTTCCATAAAGGGGATATAGTCAAAATACCTTTACTCATCCATCAGGAAATACACTAAAAACAACAAACGTAACAGCAATCATGATAGAAAACCATTCCTATTCACGCTAGCAGGCCTATTCACCCATACCTCCATAACAAGAAGGCTACTATCAACCTATATAATAAAAAACAATTCCTAATAGCTACTTAATCAATACATTTGGCTTAATACTATCCTACTCTGGATTAAGTGAATTTCAACATTATTCATCCATCAATCCAATCATATGTGGCAATCCTTAATTCAAAATATTGCAAAAAAAGGCATCATTCTGGATGAAGAGGAAACCTCATTACTTCAATCATCCTTCAGGATCAGGCAATACAAGAGGAATCAATTTATTTTACAACAGGGCGACATTTCAAGGCATGAATCATTTGTAGTGAGCGGACTTGCCAGAATGTACCTTGTAGATCGAAATGGACGGGATCATATTGTATATTTTGGTATTGAAGACCATTGGATAGGAGACCTGAGGAGTCATTACCTTGAAAAACCATCAGATTACAACATTGAATGCATTGAACCCACCCTTGTTTTACAGATAAACAAAAACGAGCTGGAGGTATTGTCTGAAAAAATCCCTAAACTAACCAAGTTTTTTTTGATCCTGTATCGCAATTCAATTATCTGGCATGAAAGCCGGACGGTTTCAGCATTGAGTAAAACAACCCTACAGAGGTACCAGGATTTCAGGGAAAAGTATGCCCACCTTGAACAAAGGGTACCACTTCAACAGATCGCCTCATACTTAGGCGTTACACCTCAAAGCCTAAGCCGGATCCGCAGGCAATACCAGGAAAAAAAGTAAATCTATAGCTTCACTATCTATTCAGGCAACACTGCCCATTTGTCTGCTTATAATTCATACCTCATGGATAAACCATTCTAATATTTGGTTCTACAATTGCTCCTCACTACTTTAGTTTCGCATTACAAATAGCCACTAAAGGCAGAATTTCTACTCATCAATACCCGGTAAATCGAAGTGAATAGCCCTATGTTAATTTACCTACACAATGGAAAATATCTTCTGGACGGCATATAGTAATAAGGAGCGACATGCAGCGATTGAAGAAATCAACCAGTTGGTCAAAAACCATGGCTATATTGTAGATTTTAAGTTCTTCTCAGATATTTCCCTCAACATCAGGATAGAGTTGGAAGAATCGAGGATAGACCATCTATACATTGAACTTAGAAGTATCATGGAAATGGATCCATTCAATGTCCTAAACTCCTCTTCAAATCGGGAAAGGACAGTATTTATAAACATAAATTTTACAAAAGGCACGGGAAATTTACAAATAGAAGTGCCTAATGTCCCTGGATAGTGCATTTCATTTGTAAAATCGTAATGATGGACAGTTCTTAAATACTTTGTACCTGATCCAGGACTAGTAAACCCGATTAGACATCCGTCCAATTCCCGGACCCTTGTACAACAGGGTCCCCTTCGGGAGACCCTGATGGGGTAAGATTGTAGCGATGCAATACTATTCTGCGCCGCTGTTATGTGTTACCACCAACAGCTCTTAAAGTTAACCCCAGCGGGGTCTCCCGAAGGGGATCCCGATGTATAAAAGGCGAAATATGTATACATCCAACAGTTAAGCTCATCTTCCAACTACCCGTTGGTCATAAGACAAAACGGGGGCGACGGGGGGCTATTACATATTTTCACCACAAAGGACTTCTCTTCGGGAGTCCCTGATGGAACTCCATCCTACTATTCATCAGGGTCCCCTGCGGGAGACCCTGATGGGGTAAGAGAATTTTTAACCTCAGCGGGGTCTCCCGAAGGGGACCCCGATGTATAAAAGGCGAAATATGTATACATCCAACAGTTAAGCTAATCTTTCAACTACCCGTTAGTCATAAGACAGAACGGGGGCGACGGGGGCTATTACATAGTATCACACCATAGGAGTTCTCTACGGGAGTCCCCGATGGAACTCCACCTACTATTCATCAGGGTCCCCTTCGGGAGACCCTGCTGAGGTGAGGAACTTCTTTCCCATCAGAGCCTCCTGCCAGGGACAAAATGACTGTAAACCAAGCAGCGCCTATCCTCGCAGGGCTTCACACAAGCCCCTTACCTATTTGGATAAAAGCACAACCATTCATAACAAATCCATCCATCCCGATACCATAAAATCGTAGCTTGTCGCGCCATATATCAACATACAGCATTACAGGTCGGTCACACGAATCACCCATCCCCTATGAAATGACCCGATTCTCCACCTATGTAAATGAATCCAGGTCCATCTTTAAACCTTAAGACCTAAACATGGAAAATTTACCCGCCTACATAGGCATTGTATTAGGAGCCTCTGCACTCTTGACCGTTTATTATTTTTATAGGGCCTCAAACCGATCCATCATCACCCTTTCCATCCTGCTGGCATGGCTGGCAATTCAGGCCATAATTGGACTTACAGGGTTTTATACCGTCACCAACACCTTGCCACCCAGGTTTGTCCTATTGGTCCTGCCTCCCCTACTCTTGATCCTTGGACTCTTCGCCACCAAAGCAGGCAGGGCATTCCTTGACCAACTTGACCTCAAAACCTTAACGATCCTGCATATCGTGAGGATACCTGTAGAACTCGTCCTGTATTGGCTTTTCGTGTACAAAACGGTTCCGGAGGTCATGACCTTCGAAGGCAGGAATTGGGATATCCTCTCCGGCCTGACAGCCCCCTTCGTTCTCTACTTCGGATTCAACAAGGGTAAGGGAATGAATAAGACATTATTGCTCGCATGGAATATCCTTTGCATGGGTTTATTATTGAACATTGTCTTTCATGGCGTTCTTTCAGCCCCCTTCCCTTTCCAGCGATTCGGTTTTGAACAACCCAATATTGCCTTGCTCCATTTCCCCTTTATCTGGTTGCCGGGCTGCATCGTCCCGCTGGTATTGCTTTCCCACCTCACCGCTATCAGGCAGCTACTGAAGGGCAATCACCTAAACAATGCTTAATAATATGACCAGGCAATTATTTGTGATATTGTTCCTGATGGCAGGCACCATAGCTACCAAAGCACAGAAGGCAGATACCATTGCCATTGAAAATGTCAATGTCATCACCATGCTAACGGAAGAAATCCTGGAGCATCAGCGGGTGATCATAGCAGGTGGGAAAGTGTTCAGGATAGAACCTGTTTCAAAGCCCCTAACCAATACCATCACCCGAAGTATTGACGGGAACAACCGCTACCTGATCCCGGGACTTTCGGAAATGCATTACCACCTCAGGAGCAATGATATCCAAAGCGACTTCAAACTACTGATCGCCAATGGCATCACCACGGCCCGGAACATGGCGGAATGGCCGGGGCAGGACCATATCAGCATCAGGAACAAAGTGCGTGCAGGCGAGCTGACCGGACCCAATTATTTCACTACCGGTCCTTACCTGAGATCACCTGACCTTGCCAATAAGGAAGCGGTGGCGAGTATGGTTAAGCAGCATAAGGAAAAGGGCTATGATTTCCTCAAGATAGCAGATAACCTCCCCAGGGATATTTACCTGAAACTACTGGCAGAATGCCAGGCCAACAACCTTCCCGTACTGGGCCATAGCCAGCGGGAGCTGCCGCTGGAATATTCCCTACGGATGCATTCCATAGAGCATATTGAGGAATTCCTCTATATCAAGGATGCGAATACTGGTCGATCCTTTTTCAAATTACAGGACCCGGCACTTGAAAAGGTCACCACTACAATAAAAGCAAGTGGTATTTATATCGGCACCACCCTCTCAGTGTTTGACTTCATCAATAATTGCCTCGATGACAAAACCTTCGCCGCCTACCAAAAGGACAGCCTGGGCAAATACCTGGCCAGTAAAGAGCGGGATGCATTCCTCTCGGAAAAGAACGATTACCGCAAATTGAAGGACAAAGAGTTTGACGGGATGAAGGCAAAGGATTTCTTCAAGGCCAATTTCGAATGGATGAAAGCGTTCACCAAAAACCTTTCCCAACATGAAGTGAAATTGCTGACCGGAAGCGACACTTATGGGATGGTGATCGTTGGATTCTCGATCCATAAGGAATTCGAACTGTTGCAGGAATCCGGACTCAAACCTTATGACATCTTGTTGGCAAGCACGGTGAATCCAGCAAGGTACCTGGGAACTTATCCAACCGAAGGCACGATAGAAGAAGGTAAAAATGCCAACTTTATCATGCTCGATAAGAATCCGCTGGAAGATATCCGGAATACCAGGTCGATCCGTGGGGTAATGCTGAAAGGTAAATGGTTGGACAGGGCAGCATTAGATAACTTTCTAAAAGAGGTCGAGAACGCATATAAATAACCCCATTGCAGTAAAATCCAGCATGCTTTCATTTATCAGGAGGGTGGTTGCCATAGAAACACCTTCCAATCCATTTACAGTTCATCCTGCCCTATCGGCAAACCATCCAATTCTCCTGATCACCAACCGACCATTGCAGTACATTTATCCGATAAAAGAATATTCCCTAGCTAAACCATAATAATCATGTCAATTTCATTGGAAGGCAACCCAGCCCTCGTCTTAATAGATTTCCAAAAAGGATTCGAAGATATCAGTTATTGGGGTGGACAAAGGAACAACCCGGCTGCCGAAGCGAACGCAGCGAGGCTATTGCACTACTGGAGGGAAAACAACCTCCCTGTCATCCATATCCAACACTGCTCCTCCAATCCCGATTCCAGGCTGGCAGAAGGCCAGGAAGGCAATG
This sequence comes from Flavihumibacter rivuli, assembly GCF_018595685.2. NCBI lineage: Bacteria > Pseudomonadati > Bacteroidota > Chitinophagia > Chitinophagales > Chitinophagaceae > Flavihumibacter > Flavihumibacter rivuli. The sequence goes on along the minus strand of NZ_CP092334.1, from coordinate 602,868 downwards.
AGATCAAAGATTTGGTGAAACCCTTAGCAGGTGAGCCGGTCATCAAAAAGAATGTCAACAGTGCTTTTATAGGAACCGACCTCAAACAACAATTAGACGATGCAGGGATCAGCCAACTGGTCATTGCCGGGCTTACGACTGACCATTGCGTTTCCACCACTACCCGGATGGCAGGCAACTACGGTTATGAAACTTTCCTGGTTGCCGATGCTTGTGCCACCTTTAATAAGGTTGGTGCAGACGGACAAAACTATCCTGCTGAACTGATCCATGATACCGCATTGGCCAGCTTGCATAATGAATTTGCCATTGTAATGAACACAGATGAACTCATCGACAAACTGAAGGGATAACTATTTCAAACCAACCATCCGTATGAAAAGATTAATACCCCTGCTCCTGCTTATCTCCTGTTCGGCGCTAAGGGCGCAGGATAAAAAGGTTGAGGTAATGACCCTGGGGTGTTTCCATTTCAATTTTCCCAACCTTGATGTACAGCAGGTCAGTAAAAACGACCAGATCGATGTCCTGGAACCCAAATACCAGAAAGAGATTGTACAAATTGCAGAAAAAATAGCGAGGTTCAAACCAACGGTGATCGTTATTGAAAGGTTTGTTTCGGAACAACATGTCACTGATTCTACCCTTAACCAATACGTTCAGGGGAAGTACTCACTCAAAAGGGATGAAGCAGAACAAATAGGATTCAGGCTGGCCAGTCAGCTGGGCATCAAAACACTGTATTGCGTAGATGAATGGGGAAACTTTACGGAACGGATCAATGGTATCCTGAATGGACAGGACAGTTTGGAAGCCACCCGGTTCGAAAATTATTTCAACCATAACCCCGATTCTTCCAAAAGATTCATCCAACCCAGGATCTTTAAAACAAAAGGCATCCTGCCTGCCCTCGTACAGGCCAATGATGAAACAACTATTAAAAAAGACATGGGCAATTACCTGATCGGGCTCTTTAAGTATGAATCCAAAGAGCGGGATTTTACCGGTGTTGATTTTGAAACAGGGAGGTGGTTCAGCAGGAACCTGAAAATCTTCCGTAACATCCAGCGGATAGCGGTCCAACCAACGGACAGGATCCTCGTCATTTATGGCGCTGGACACCTCACCCTTTTGAATTACTTCTTCGAATGCTCTCCCGAATACCAGCTAGCCAGGACCAATGACTACCTCCGGTAGGCTTCCTTCAATGCTACGACAAATGGGGAAATATCAACCCATCCCAGGAAAAGGAGCCAGCCAACCATCAATGACGGTACAAGCATCCAAAAATTGGGGTATCTTAAAAGCCGGAAATCGACCATGAACCGCAACATCCAAATACTTCTGGCAATAGCTGCCTTGAGCTGTTCCTTTACAACCAGCGCCCAAAAAATGAGCCCGGAAGCCTATCTCGACACAGGAAGGTATATCTGGCAAACCTATGTCCCCAAATCGGGTCAGGCGAAGACCGTTCAGGGGGAATTGCTCAGGGCCATTGAAAAACTGGCTGACGAGGCCCAACGTAATGGTAACATTAATTTCAATGCCAACTGCCATACCATCCTGATCGCCTACCTGAGGAAGCACCTGGTGAACGACCAACTTTTTCCACCCGAAACCATTGAGCAGATCAAAAAGGACCTGGATACCCTTTCTAAGGAAAATGAGCCCTACCTGGAAGAAGACCTCTATGACCGGTTAAGGGAGCGGATCATCGATTGGTACTGAAAGAACAAGACCCCCATCCCGCATAAGGAAAATCCCCAATTGCACTGCTGACACCATATCCTGCCTGCATAGGCCCGAATAAGAAATAATCCTATATTGGGAATGACAAGGCTACTGTTTCCGGAAAGACCAGTAAAGACAGGGTTTCATTTAACCGTGGAGCATTGGATAGGATTTCGGAAAAGCAGCATTGCCATTTAAGAGCCTTCGATAATATCACCAAAACCATGAGCGGAGAAAAAGACCTTAGCCTATTGCTGAAAGGACTTGAACCCAAACAGGTAGCCGGGGACTATGTCTTCTGTACCCTTGCCGAAACCGGCAATCTGCAGTTCGAAGACATCATCATGTACTTCAGGGAAGAAGAAGGGCATACCTTCATCATCCATAAGGAGCTGGCAGACAAGCTGGGGCTTGCCTATAGCTATATTGCCGCATGGATCACCATTACCATCCATTCCTCCCTGGAAGCAGTGGGATTAACAGCAGCCTTCGCCACTGCGCTCAGTAAGGAAGGCATCAGCTGCAATGTGGTAGCGGCCTATTATCACGACCATATTTTTGTGCACCATAATGATGTGGAGAAAGCGATGGAAGTGTTGAGGAAACTATCGGGAAGATGAAGAGAGAAAAGAGCATCGGGGTCCCCTTCGGGAGACCCCGCTGAGGTGTGATTTTTTCTTCCCCAGCAGGGTCTCCCGGAGGGGACCCTGATGAACTGACGAACTACCAGACAGGAGCAACCGAAAACGGGTATGGCAACCTATAACAAACCTAACCTTATCATATGCCAAAGATGTCCCTCCTCCTATTCACCTGGCTACTGGCAATAGCCGTAAATGGACAAACCAAAAGCCAAAAGACCATCCTGGGCATATTCGCACATCCCGATGACGAAAACATGATCGGGCCAGTCCTGGCCAAATATGCACGGGAAGGGTACCAGGTGCAGGTCATCATCGCAACAGACGGTAAATACTCCCCGAAGGCGACCAATATACCCGAAGGGGATTCCTTGGGTAGGATTCGCAGGCAGGAGACCATTTGCGCCTGCCAGGCACTGGGAATACTTCCCCCGATCTATTTAGGAATCGACAGGCTCGACACCCGGAACGGCGTCCGTCCCTACCTGAATGGTCGCAAACAATTCCTAAAAGAGCTGCAACAGCATATTACCCGGATTGATCCTGACGCCATCATCACCTTCGGTCCCGATGGGGAATACGGCCACCCGGAACATATAGTCGTCGGTGCGGCGACAACCGAGATCCTGCTAAGGGAAGGGTGGGTAGACAAATACCCGCTATACTTTCTTGGCTGGAAAAAGGAACAGGTAACAGATGACGAAGACCTGGGCTATGTTGATGCACAGTACCTGCAGGTAGCCGTCAGGTATTCGGATGAGGATGCCTCCCGGGCCATAGCTGCCGAAAAATGCTACAAGTCGCAGAAGACAGCAGCAGAAATGGAAGCGCTAAAGGAACTACTGACCAGTGAAAAGGAGAAAAGTATCTATTTCAGGAAGTTCACGGCACCGGCCAATCAAAAGATGAAGAACGGATTCTTTTAGTTCAGGCTATTTATTCTATACTTTCTACCCCATCAGGGTCTCCCGGGAGGGGCTAGCGTGTACCCATACCTTCACCCCATCAGGGTCTCCCGAAGGGGACCCTGATGAATAGAATAACTATCAAATAAAGAACTAAAGAAGGAAGTTGTGGTATCCAATAGGCCTGGAATCAAATTGTATTATCCTCCCTATGATTCAGGATATTTAAATAAAATATCACACCTAGTCCACATACAAAATGATCGCATTTCAACTATTATGGGAAGACTGAAACAACTCATACAATCCCCCCGCAAAGTCCTGTTAATAGACGGACTGGGTGCCACCCTCACTATGACCTTGCTATTTTTGGTCGTCCTGCCCTTCCGTGGGTATTTTGGATTACCCCAGACCGTTATCCTGGGGCTTGCGTTCATAGGATTGATCTTTGCTATCTATTCCTTCGGTTGTTACTTCTTCACTAACCCTTCTTCGGCCAGGTTGTTGATACCCGTTATCATTGGCAATACCACCTATTGTTTGGTATCATTGGGGATAGTCATCCGCTATATTGGCCAGCTTACCTTGCTGGGCACTATCTATTTTTTGGTGGAAATAGTGGTGGTGGGGATAGTGGTTTACCTTGAATGGCTCACGGTGAAGGAAGGAATGCGGGGAGATGGAGATGAACAGGATTAATTTTTCAGAATATTTTTTCTTCCTCATCAGGGTCTACCGAAGGGGACCCTGATGAATAGTAGGTTACAAATTCAGTGGGGACGCTCGAAAAATTCCACTAGGTGCAAACAGATTAAATATCCCCGTTGTCCCCCGTTGTGTCTTATGACCAACGGGTAGTTGGAAGATCAGATTAGGTGTTGGTTGGATAAATTATTTCGTCTTTATACATCGGGGTCCCCTTCGGGAGACCCCGATGGGGTTTAAAGCGAGCGAGCTGGATAGTGAGCGAAACTGGATTGGCTAAAGCCGATCCCGAACGACTGGTCTTACCCAAAGCCCCAACCCTTCTCCTGCGTCGAAGGGTTGGCTTTTTCTTTGCACACACATGAGCGAGCGAGCTCGCATGTGTGTGAAAAGAAAAAGCCCCAAACCACTTTCGTGGTTTGGGGCTTTGTGCCCAGGACTGGATTCGAACCAGCACACCTCGCGGCGCCGCCACCTGAAGACGGTGCGTCTACCAATTTCGCCACCTGGGCATTCGTTAATTGCTTAACGGGGTGCAAATATACGAAGCAAATTATTCGCACCAAGAGTTGCTACATATTTTTTTATTTCTCAACCAAGCCGCGTTTCCAACCCAAGGCCACCACGCCTGCCACTACCAAAATAGTCCCCACTACCTGCGGCCAGTGGATGGTCTCCCCCAGGAATACCCAGGCCTGTAAGATCGTAGAGATCGGACCGATACTCGATATGATCGCCACATTATTGGCCCCGATTCGTTGGGTACCCGCCGACACCATGAAGGAGGGCAGTACCGTTGCGATCACCCCCAGCATTAACCCATAACCCCATTGTGTCCCGGTGATGCTAATGGCTGCTGTATCTACCTTCAGCAAAAAGTGCAGGAATACCCCGGCCGTTGCCGATAACATGGCATAGGCGGTGAACCTCGTCACGCCCACCTGCGGGATCATCCGGCCGCTTCCTGCGATATAGATCGCGTAGGTGATGCTGCAGGCAAAGACCCATAGGCTTCCTTCCACAAAACCTTTACCTGCACCCGCCAGTTCGATCTCCCCCACATACGCAAAAAGGATCCCCGCATAGGTCAGGGCCAGGGCAAAACGCTGGGTCCTTGACAATCGCTGCCCAAATACAAAATGATTGATCAGGGCCGTAAAGGTGGGGTAAAGGAAAAGGATCAGCCGCTCCAAACCGGCCGTGATGTATTGCAATCCAATAAAGTCGAATAGACTACTCAGGTAATAGCCCATTAATCCCAGTACTATCACCTTCAGCCATTGTTGCCGCGTAAGGGGTGTAAGCTCCTTGCCCCTTGTCATCCACACGGCCCCGAGATAAAAAGGAAGGGCAAACAACATCCTCAGGGCCAGCAATACCACCACATCCACATGGGTATCCCGGAAAGCCAGTTTTACCATAACGGCTTTCGTAGAAAAGAGGATAGCCCCTGAAAGGGTGAGCAGCAGTCCTGCGAGGGTGACCTGTTGACGGGTAGTGGTTGCCATATAGGAGCAAAATGGCCCTGGCATTTGCCCGGGCCATGTTCACAATTGTTGTTATTATTTCGGTTATACGCTTACGTTAAAGTCACGCAGCGCGTCATTCAAGCTGGTCTTGAGGTCGGTACTGGGCTTGCGCTGGCCAATGATCAGCGCGCAACTCACATTGTACTCGCCTGCAGGGAATTTCTTGGCATAGGTTCCGGGGATCACCACGCTCCTGGCCGGCACCCTTCCCTTGTATTCAATGGGCTCAGGACCACTCACGTCAATGATCTTGGTGCTCTGGGTCAGCACTACATTGGCGCCCAGCACGGCTTCCTTCTCTACCCTTACGCCTTCCACCACAATACAACGGGAACCGATGAAGCAGCCGTCTTCAATGATCACAGGAGCGGCCTGCAAGGGTTCCAGCACACCGCCGATACCCACACCACCACTTAGGTGTACACCCTTGCCGATCTGTGCACAACTGCCAACAGTTGCCCAGGTATCTACCATGGTACCTTCATCTACATAGGCACCGATATTCACATAGCTGGGCATCAGCACCACATTCCTCGCGATGAATGCGCCATAACGGGCAACCGCATGCGGAACGGCACGTACACCCAGTGCTTCGTAGCCTTTCTTTAGTTCCATCTTATCGTAGAACTCAAACGGGGGAAGGTCCCAGGTCTTCATGGTCTGGATACCAAAGTACATAAGGATGGCCTGCTTCACCCATTCGTTCACCACCCAGCCATCCCCTTCCGGGCTAGCCACACGGAGGCGGCCCTTATCCACTTCTTCTATCACGGCACGCACGGCGTGACGATAGTTGTTCTCTTTTAATAATTCCCGGTTGGCCCAGGCTTCCTGTATCGATTGCTGTAAAGACATTGCGAAAAATTTTCGCTAAAATACAGAAGCCCTTCCAATGAAGGGCTTCAAAAAAATTGATGAGGGATAGATATTACAATATCTTGATGCCGACACTCAACTGCCATCCTTTGTTCTGCCAGGGATTGCTCACCTCGGCAGTATTGATATCGTTAAGGTTGGTGAAATAACGGCCACTGAAGCGGAAGGCGCCAATATTGACCTGGGCACCGCCCACCAGGGATACCGCACCATTCTTGAATGCGTCTTCGCCATTCTCAAAAAGGTTCTTATCGCTGTTCATAAGGATACCGAATTGTGGGCCTGCATTCAGGCTCAGCCAATCGGTCAGCCGGTAACCCAGCAACACAGGGATTGACAGGTAATTCAGTTTCACTTTGGTTTCATTGGATCCGGGAAGGGCATTGTTGAAAATGTCTTCGAAGTCGGTTCCCGTTTGGGTGGTGTACTGGTTGAACATCACTTCCGGCTGAAGCAGCCATTTCTTGCCGAGGCCGATCTCTGCAAAACCGCCAAGGTTATAGCCATAATTGAATTCTTCGCTCATGGCTTTACCATCTACCTTGGTGATATTGGCGCCGCCTTTGATACCCAGGTGGAAACCTTGTGCCTTTACGCAGGTGCTGCCGAGCAAGAGGAGCAGCATGCCCATTAGAGTAGTCTTCATATTGCGTTGGTTTTGCTTATTATTTCCCAACTGTTATGCCAACACGAAAATGGCGATGTTAATTGTATCGTAAATAGTTGGTGTTCTTTTCGCCACGAAGACACTAAGGCTCGAAGCAACACGAAGACGTCTTAGTGCATCTTAGTGTCTTCGTGCCTTCGTGGCCTAAACAATTACCCCACCAACTCCAGCACCGTGATCTCAGGAAGGATCCCCACCCTGCCCGGATAGCCGATGAAACCGAAGCCACGGTTCACATAGAGCCTCTGCCTGCCGTTCTCATACAATCCCGCCCATTGCTTGTACATGTATTGTACAGGGCTCCAGCGGATGCCTGGTAATTCCACACCGAACTGCATGCCATGCGTATGGCCACTCAGCGTAAGGTCTATATCGGTATAGCCTAACCGAACTTCCGCATCCCAGTGACTGGGGTCATGGCTCATCAGTATCTTGAAGGGATGGTGTTGCGCGCCTTCGTAGGCTTCCTTCAATTTACCGTACTTGGGGAAATTGCCTTTGGCACTCCAGTTCTCAATACCCAGCAAGGCGATCTGGTGGCCATCGCGATCCAGCACTACATGTTCGTTCATCAGCAAGCGCCAGCCCATTTCTTCGTGTACCTTTTTCAGGGCCTCGAGGTTGGCCATCTTTTCTTCCTTTGAACCCCACTGGTAATAGTCGCCATAATCGTGGTTACCCAACGTACTGTACACCCCCATGGGCGCCTTCAGTTTACTGAAGAGTTCTTTGTACTCATCCATCTCTACTGCCCGGTCATTCACCAGGTCGCCGGTAAAGAGAATGAGGTCGGGTTCCAGGTCCAGGATCTTCCGGATACCCTTTTCCACGGCCAATTTATCCGTAAAGCTCCCTGAATGGATATCGCTGATATGCACCACTTTCAACCCATGGAAATTGGCAGGGAGGTTGGGGAAGCTCAACTGCTTTTTCTTGACCTGGTAATTGTATTTATTGGTAAAGCCATAGAGCAAAGAGCCAAACAAGGTTCCGCCTGCAGCAAAGCCCATCCAGCTGAGGAAGGTGGAACGGGTGATACCATCCGAACTTTCGGAGACAGGTACAGATGGATTGCTATACAGTTTCCCTACTGTCCACATCATCCCCCTTCTCACATCATCCACCACCAGGAAGATCACCGCGATGAGCTTGGCAAAGAACAGGCCTACCACCGTAGCGAACAGGTAGGTCCTCAAGGCCTTGGGGATATTCGCATTCTGCAGGTAAGGAAGGGCGATAAGGGTAATAATGGTGAAGACCGAAACCACCCAGTACAAGGTGTGCACAATGGTCCGGGTCTTATTGGCCATGGGTTGGGTAACATGCTTCAGGGCCTGGAAGATATAGGTATCCAGGACCAGCAAAATGAAAATGATCACCCAAAGAAAACCGGTACGTCGCATAAGAATAGGTCTTAGAAATGGATAAATTCCTCCAACTGGTGGTCGATGGCCTGGAGGGTCAGCTCATCTTTGATGGTGCCATCCACATTCAGGATGACATGCACTACCGAGATCGGCAGTTTATTGGGGTGCACCACCACCTTTAAATAATTCAGGATACCGGTCAGGTGTTCCATGCCCCGCAGGTTGCCTGCCCTTCCTGTTGACACCCCTACCAGCAGGGCCTTCTTTCCCCACCAGGTCGGCTGGATATCGCTGCTGTCCATGAGGCATTTCAGGACCCCCGGGATGCTGCCATTGTATTCCGGGGTTACAAAGATGAACTTTTGGGTGGGTACCAGGATGCTTTTTTCCAGTTCCACCAGGTCAGGGTTGCGGGAGGTCACCTCCAGTCCTTCCAGTGACACCAAGTTGGCTTCTATCCCTTTCCTGGACAGCAATTGCCTGTACTGTTCCGCGATCTTGATGGTATTACTTCCTTTTCTATTGGTACCGGAAATGATCGTATACATGCCGAATAAATTCTGATTGTAAAATTCTGTGATTCATTAACACCACCCAAGTCGCTTTGTTCCCTGATTTTTAAAGGGAAACGTTATTTTTGCTGTCCTTAGCTTCAAAAGGACACACACATGATGCAATTCACTTATTATGGACATGCCTGTTTTTCCGTGACCATCAACGGGAAACACCTGCTTTTCGACCCGTTCATCACCTATAATGAACTGGCTAAGCAGGTAGATGTCAACAGTGTACCGGCCGACTATATCCTGGTATCCCATGGCCATGCCGACCATATCGCGGATTGTATTGCCATTGCCCAGCGCACAGGTGCAAAAGTGATCACCAATTGGGAGATCCATGAGTGGTTGAATAAGAATGGGGTAACCAATACCCATCCCATGAATACCGGCGGCAGCTGGAATTTTGGTGATTTCCGGGTAAAATGCGTGGTGGCCCAGCACAGCAGCGGCCTGCCCGATGGCAGCTATGGCGGCAACCCCATGGGCTTCATCGTGTATTCCGATGCCGGCAATTTCTACTACAGTGGCGATACCGCCCTGACCCTGGATATGCAGTTGATTCCCCGGTGGGCAAAACTTAATTTTGCCGTTCTGCCAATTGGCGACAACTTTACCATGGATGCTGCCGATGCCCTGGCCTGCGCTGAAATGATCCAGTGCCAACAGGTGATCGGCGTCCACTATGATACCTTCGGCTTTATCAAGATCGACCATGAGCAGGCCATTAAGACCTTTGCTGATGGCGGCAGGAAGCTGACCCTGGTAACCATTGGCGGAAGCATCACTATTTGATCCGAACCCTGAAAACCAATAGAAAGAGGAACTCATTTATGGCTAGAATCATTGGCGTAGCAAATCAGAAAGGTGGTGTAGGCAAAACCACCACTGCCATTAACCTGGCAGCCAGTTTTGCCGTGCTCGAATACCGCACCCTGCTGGTAGATGCTGACCCACAGGCAAACAGCACTACGGGCGTGGGCTTCGACCTGCATAATATTACCCAGAGCCTTTACGATTGCATGGTGAATGCCACGCCGATCAAGGATGTGATCCTGAAAACTGATATCCCGCACCTGGATGTGGTTCCCTCCCATATCGACCTGGTGGGTGCCGAGATCGAAATGATCAATTACCCCAACCGCGAAACGGTTCTGCAGGGTATCCTGGCACCGGTACAGGACGAATATGATTTTATCATCATAGATTGCTCCCCTTCACTGGGCCTGATCACGGTGAATGCGCTGACTGCAGCCAATTCCGTGATCGTTCCGGTTCAAACGGAATTCTTCGCCTTGGAAGGTCTGGGTAAACTGCTCAATACCATCAAGATCGTCCAGAACAGGCTGAACCCCAACTTGCAGATCGAGGGCATCCTGATGACCATGTACGATGGCCGTCTCCGCTTGTGCAACCAGGTGGTGAACGAGGTAAGGCGCCATTTCGACGAACTGGTTTTCAATACCATTGTCCATAGGAACACCCGTATCAGTGAAGCGCCATCTGTGGGTAAGCCGGTCATCCTTTACGATGCCTACAGCAAGGGCTCTGTCAACTACCTGAACCTGGCCAAGGAGATATTGCAGAAGAACAATATGACCAAGATCAACCAGGAAGACCGGGTATTTGAGACCGAAGGCGAAGGCGATAAGGAAGAAATGGAAGAAAATTGATTCACACTGGAAGATGGACAATAGTGGACAAGAATTTACCCGGCAACGGGAAGGTTCACCAATGACCATTCACCTTTTACGATAGACCACATGAACAACCCCAATAAAAAAGAAGCGTTAGGAAAAGGAATCCGTTCCTTGTTGCAGAATATTGATGCTGACCTGAAGAATACTTCCGGCCAGTTGAAGCCGCAGGTGGTGGAAGCCGCTACCGGCATCATGCGTATCCCGATCGACCAGATCGAGACCAACCCCAAGCAGCCCCGTCATCATTTTGATGAGACCGCCCTGAATGAACTGGCTGCCTCTATCAAGCTGCATGATATCATCCAGCCCATCACTGTTTCCAAGCTGCCTACCGGCAAATACAGGCTGATCTCCGGTGAAAGGAGGTATAGGGCATCCAAGATCGCCGGGCTGAAAGATATTCCCGCCTATATCCGCCAGGCCAATGACCAGCAGTTGCTGGAACTGGCCCTGCTGGAGAACCTGCAACGCGAAGACCTCAATGCCATAGAAGTGGCGCTGAGCTATAAGCGGATGATGGACGAACTCAACCATACCCAGGAACAGGTGGCTGAAAGGATGGGCAAGGAAAGGAGCACGGTCGCGAATTATATCCGCTTGTTGAAACTCCCGCCTGATATCCAGGTGGCCGTCCGCAATGGCGATATCAGTATGGGGCATGCCAGGGCATTGATCAATGTGGATGTGGTGGACAAGCAGCTCTATATCTTCAATGAGATCAGGTCGAAGGGGCTGTCGGTTCGCCAAACCGAAGAACTGGTAAGAAAAGTGTACAAAGAAGGCGGCAACGCTGTTAAAAATGCTGCAAAATCCAGTTTACCGCCCGCCTATAAGAAAATAGAAGATAATTTAGCGTCGCATTTTAGCACCCGGGTGAAGCTGAACCATAACAAGAAAGGTCATGGTAGCATCACTTTTGATTATTATTCCATCCAGGAACTCAACAAGTTACTGGAAGCCATGGGTGTTACGGCTAATTAAGCATGAGGCGATTTCTCTTCACCATCATTCTGCTGACAGGGTGCTTCCTGGCTTCCCTGGCGCAACAGGACAGTAGTGTACGCACTTCTCCTGCTGCAACAGCAACTATTGCCCCAATGGATACCGCTGTAAAGAAGCCCCATTCCCCGAAGAAAGCCGCCATACGCTCAGCGATCCTTCCCGGATGGGGGCAGGCCTATAACCGTAAATACTGGAAGATCCCCATCGTTTATACAGCGCTAGGGATCACGGGCTACCTTATCTACGATAATATCCAGACCTATAACGAGGTGAACTTTGCTTATAAGGTGCTGGTGAACAACGATACGGCCAACTATGAAAATGTAGCGGATTACCTGAAGCCCTTTGTAAAGGCAGGTGCGGAGAACTCGCTCAGCAATTACAGGGCCGAATACCGGAAAAATATTGACTACTCTGTCCTCTTCTTTTTATTATTCTGGGGATTGAACGTATTGGACGCATCTGTTGATGCGCACCTCAAGGACTTTGATGTCAGCCCCAACCTCAGCATGCGCATCAAGCCCATGATCCCGGCTACCCCATCGGGTGGTAATATGGCGGGCATAGGGCTCGTCTTCGACATCCACAAGGCCAAACCCAGGCAGGTCGTGACTTTCACGAGATAATTCTGGGGCCACGAAGGCTCTAAGACACCAAGTATCACGAAGGGCTTTGGGCATTGTGGAAGAAGTCTTCCTTTTAAATGGAGTATATTGCGGATGGAAAATAGCAGAAACATGAAAATTGCACTGATTGGTTATGGTAAAATGGGTAAGGCCATTGAAACCATTGCCCTGGAAAGAGGCCATGAGATCGTTTTGAGGATCGATATCACCAATGCCCATGAATTCACCCGTGAAAACCTTGTCCTGGCAGATGTGGCCATTGAGTTCACCAGTCCGCACAGTGCATTCGCCAACGTTAAGCAATTGCTGGAATGGGGCGTACCCGTGGTTTGCGGTTCTACCGGCTGGCTCGATCAATTCGAGGAGGTGAAAACCATTTGCAAGGACCAGCAGGGTGCTTTTCTCTATGCATCCAATTATAGTGTAGGCGTGAACATTTTCTTCGAGCTGAACAAAAGGCTGGCAGAGCTGATGGCCCCGCATGGCACTTATGAAGTGAGCATGGAGGAGATCCACCATACCGAAAAGAAGGACGCCCCCAGCGGTACGGCCGTAACCCTTGCCGAACAGATCCTGGCCACATTGGGCAGGAAGAAGACCTGGGTGAACCATATCAGCGACAATCCGGAGGAACTCGAGATCATCAGCGAAAGGATCGACCCGGCGCCCGGTACCCATAAGGTAAAATACCATTCCGCCATTGACGATATCGAGATCATCCACACGGCCCATAACCGCACCGGCTTTGCCACCGGGGCCGTATTGGCAGCGGAATACATCCGCAACAAGAAAGGTATTTTCAGTATGAAGGATGTGCTTGGATTTTAATTAAAAAGCCAGGCCTAAGTTTTGTATCATTGTCAGAGAAGAATTGCTAAGCCATGTTATCGAAAAAGAGCCAGTATGGGTTTAAGGCCCTTGTTTATCTTGCCCAGCATGCAGCATCCGGACCGGTATTGATCTCCGATATCGCCGAGAAAAAGAATATACCGCTCAAGTTCCTGGAAAGCATCCTGCTGGACCTGCGCAAGGCCGGCTTGCTGGAAAGCAAGAAAGGTAAGGGTGGCGGTTATTTCTTCGCCATTCCACCCAACCAGATCAAACTATCTACAGTAATGCGGTTGCTGGATGGACCCATTGCCCTTCTCCCCTGCGTTAGTATGAACTTCTATAAAAAATGTGAGGACTGCGATGAGGTGACTTGTGGCCTGAACCATGTAATGGCTGAGGTTCGTGATGCCAGCCTGGCTATCCTGGAAAACAAGACCGTTGCTGACCTTGCTTTCAGTTCCTGAACATGCAAACCATCCGCATCGAAATATGGGGTAAGGTACAAGGTGTCAGCTATCGATACTATTGCTGCCAGCATGCCCGCTCCCTGATGGTGACAGGCCTTGTCCGGAACCTTGACAATGGGAATGTGGAAGTGATCGCTTCCGGCACCAATGAGCAACTGGATGAACTGGTGCAATGGTGCAAAAAAGGCCCCCTCCTGGCTAAGGTTACCCAAATCGATATCACTGCAATGCCCTTACAGGATTTTCCTGAGTTTTCCATCCAGCGTTGATCCAACACCTCACTCCTCTTCCAGCAAGGTATTGATCGTCTCTTCAAACTCCTGCTTGTATTTCGTATAATGTTCACCGGTACCCGGGCCAAAGAAACCGCCATGGATTTTTTTCACCCTGCCGTCCTTACCGATGAAGATGGTGCTGGGAAAGGATTTGATGGGGGTCAGCTGCGGTAGGGTTTTTTCTGTCCGGAGTGTATCGGAACTGGTAACCCCCGTAATGAGCATGGGGTACTGCACATCAAAGCGCTGCTGGAATTTCTTCAGGCTATTGCGGGAACGAATGGGGTCTGTGCTGTACTCGTAGGCAAGGGAGACCATTTCTACGCCCCGCTTTTTGTTCTTTTTGTAATAGTCGCTCAGGTAATTGGTCTCATCCATACAGTTAGGACACCAGGATCCCATCAGTTGCACCACTACCACCTTATTACGGAATCGTCCATCGTTGATGCCTACCATTTTACCGTCCAGGTCAGGGAAACGGAAGTCTAGCCTGTCCTGGCCGGGCTTCAGGAAAATGGAAACAGCATCCATGGACAGATTGGCCGTATCATTACGGACCGCGCTAAAGGACTCGGTGAATACCGGGCCGGAATAGAATACGCCGCCTTCAATGCGGTCACCTTTCCATGCCGCCTCGAAACGATAGGCATGGCTGCCGTCGAAAGTGGAGAGGAAGATGCTATCACCGGTGGTAACCCCATCGAGGTAACGATAGTCGCCGGTTGGGGTGAGAATACTGCCCGTTAGCTGAGTACCTTTTGAGGACAGTTCGGCTATGGCTGGTCGTGAGGTTCCGTTCTTGCGGATGAAACTCATCTCCCACCTGCCGTTGAGCCCTGCCCCATCGATGCCTTTCTGGGAGAATCGGGATTCATTACCCGGACGGGCTTCAAATGGCATCACCACATCGGCGCCTGTAGTCCCCTTCACCCAGATGCCTTTCAGGGATCCGTCGGCCTGACGGGCAAGCTTAAACGAAGATTCGAAAAAAGGCATATCGATGAATACGGAATCACCGCTGGTCTTAACTGACCTCACCTCCAAACGTTCTTCCGCGTTATGGACGCGGATAAAGGGCTGCTTCTTTTCATATCGCAGGTCGAAGTTGAAAACGATATGATGGCCGTCCTCCCGCAACAATTGTGCCTTCCACATACCAGTGGCCAGTTGCTGTGCACTTGTTTGGGAGAAAGAAAAACCGATCAGCAGGGCGGATAAAATTCCTTTACGCATAGTCTATTGATGTGATGGACAAAAATAGGGAATGGAAGGATGTGGAAATGTGAAAATCTGCCTACGCTGAAGCTTCGGCAGACAAGGTGTGGCCTTTACACTTTTCTCCCCATCAGGGTCTCCCGCAGGGGACCCTGATGAATAGTTGGATGAGAATTTATTGGGGACTCTTGAAGAGTACCACTATGGATAAAAATGTTTAACACCCCCGACGCCCCCGTTGTGTCTTATGACCAACGGGTGGTTGGAAGAACTATTGAGCGATTGGATGCAATGATTATTTCGGCGATTATACATCAGGGTCCCCTTCGGGAGACCCTGCTGAGGTTAGAGAGTACCACTATGAGGTGAAAATGCTTAACACCCCCGACGCCCCCGTTGTGTCTTATGACCAACAGGTGATTGGAAGAACTATTGAGCGATTGGATGCAATGATTATTTCGGCGATTATACATCAGGGTCCCCTTCGGGAGCCCCTGCTGAGGTTAGCATGTATACACTCATTAAACACCTTGAGATTGCTATAGGTTGACGTCTACAAGCTGTTGGTGATAACACCCAACAGCGGCGCAGGATTGAATTGCATCGCACATTTCATTCCATCGGGGTCCCCTTCGGGAGACCCTGCTGAGGTAATAATGCGGGCACAAAAAAGCCTTCGCGCTAGCGAAGGCCGTATTCCGTATAAATAATGGTTGGCGTAAAATTTCATGTCCACACCGTGCCCTCGTAGCGAAGCGGAGGGGGTGTTCACATTTCCACACCGTGCCCTCGTAGCGAAGCGGAGGGGGTGTCCACATCTTCTCATCCTCCCCTCCTCTCAGCCTTCCTTCAAATTCACCAGCATATCCGCCGTCATCCTGTCGAGGTCGTAATCGTGCTTCCAACCCCAGTCGCTGCGGGCAACGCTGTCATCGATGCTCTGTGGCCAGCTGTCGGCAATGGCCTGGCGGTAATCGGGTTCGTAGCTGATGGAGAAACCGGGAATGTGTTTTTGGATACTGGAAGCGATCTCAGCAGGTGAAAAACTCATGGCTGCGATATTATAGGAGGTACGAACAGAGATCTTATCAGCCGGTGCTTCCATCAGTTCGATCGTAGCCCTGATGGCATCGGGCATATACATCATGGGCAGGTAGGTATCCTCTTTCAGGAAGCACTTGTACTGGCCTTCTTCCAGGGCATCGTGGTAGATCTCCACGGCATAATCCGTGGTGCCACCGCCCGGAGCAGACTTATAACTGATCAGTCCCGGATAGCGAAGGCTCCTCACATCCACCCCGTAACGGTGGTTATAATAATTACACCAGAACTCACCAGCATACTTGCTGATGCCATACACGGTGGTGGGTTCGATGACCGTTTGCTGCGGACACATTTGCTTGGGGGAAGTGGGACCAAAAACAGCGATGGAGGAAGGCCAGTACACCTTGGTCAGTTTTTCTTCCCTCGCGATATCCAATACATTCAGGAGGCTCTGCATGTTCAGGTGCCAGGCCAGGTTGGGGTTCTTCTCACCGGTAGCGGAAAGAATGGCCGCCAGCAGGTAGATCTGCGTAATGTTCTGGCGGATCACCTGCACATGGAGCATCTCCTTGTTCAGGGCGTCGAGGGACACATAGGGTCCCGTGCCCTTCAACAGGTCATTCTCTTCCCGCAGGTCGGAAGCGACCACATTATTGTTACCGTAGATCTTGCGCAGGGCCAGGGTCAATTCAACACCGATCTGTCCGCAGGCACCGATCACCAGGATTTTTTCTCTCATCATAATAGCACGCATTTTGGGGACTGCAAACCTAAGTTGAAAATGCGGGAATTGAAAAAACCGCTATGCCGAAAATGTATAATACAGGCGATTCAATCGTGTGCGTAAATGTTTATCCTTAGGCCAGTGGACTCTTTTTCGCATTGGCTACCCTGTTAGTCCCCGATACCGGTTAGCGGTCCCAATTTATCCGCTCCGGCGGGTCCTTTGCAGTGGAAACTTCCTGAAAGCCTATAATGCGTAATTTTGTGGGATGGAACAATTTCTGAAAGACCTCTTTAAGAGGCAGACCTATGACGAGAATAGTTTTTTCCTGATAGCCGGACCATGTGTGATCGAGAGTGAAGAGCTTTTGATGGAAGTGGCTGACAAGGTGAAGACCATTTGCCATAACCTGGGCATTCCCTATATCTTTAAATCTTCTTACCGCAAGGCCAACAGGACCAGTGCCAGCTCTTTCACGGGGCTGGGTGATGAACTGGGTCTGGGCCTGCTGCAGAAGGCCGGCCAGGCCTTCCACCTGCCTACCACCACTGATATCCACGCCCATGATGAAGCAGCACCCGCGGCCCGGTATGCCGACGTGTTGCAGATCCCGGCCTTCCTTTGCCGCCAGACCGACCTGCTGGTAGCAGCTGCCGAGACCGGCAAGGTGATCAATGTGAAGAAGGGACAGTTCCTCAGCGGCCCGGCCATGAAGTTTGCCGTTGAAAAGATCCGCAAAGCGGGCAATGACAAGATCATTCTTACTGAAAGAGGCACCACCTTTGGTTACCAGGACCTGGTAGTGGACTACCGCAATATTCCCTGGATGAAGGCCCATGGTGTACCAGTGGTGATGGATTGTACCCATAGCCTTCAGCAGCCTAACCAAACCAGCGGTGTAACAGGGGGTAATCCCCAACTGATCGGCACCATCGCCAAGGCAGCCATTGCCTCCGGTGCCGATGGCCTGTTCATCGAAACCCACCCGGATCCCTCCAAAGCCCTCAGCGATGGCGCCAACATGCTCCACCTCGACAAGTTGGAAGGACTCCTGCAAGAACTGGTAAGGATCAGAAAAGCAGTCCTGTAAGACCAATTGCATTTTAAGGCAGCTAAGGCGCGCTAAAAGCAAAAGTCATTGGCGTGCCTATGCTCCTTTGGTAGCCAACATGTTCCGGGGTCAGCCAAAATGCAATGGCCCTGGCACCAAAACACTGTTAAATTACCCTTGCCCGGGCGATGGCCTGTACCCCCAACGGGCTTTTTCCTTAGCTTAGGATGACCACCCTTGTCCCAATGGTCATAATAATGCCCATTGGACACCGGAACAAGCAGCTATATTATTATTTTTACCCATTAATAGCCGGAACCTGAAAAGAGCGCTTTCCATACTGGGTTACATACTCCTATCCTTACTGGTCCTGATACTGGTAGTGTTCCTGCTTTTACAGACCGGCCCGGTACAGAACTTCCTCATCCACCAGGCAGGCAACCGCCTTTCAAAGGCGCTGAATACAGAGGTGAGGGTATCCCGCATTGACCTGGCCTTTTTCAATAAACTTGAACTGGAAGGCACACTGGTGCGCGACCGCAACAAGGACACGCTGTTGTATGCGGGTGCGCTGAAAGTGAATATCACCGACTGGTTCTTCCTCAAGGATAAGATCGAACTGAAATACATCGGGCTGGAGAATACGGTGGTCTACCTCCACCGCCGCGATTCCGTATGGAATTACCAGTTCCTGGTAGACTATTTTTCGAGCCCCACCCCCAGCAAGAAGGATAAACAGCCTATTGAACTTTCTTTACGAACCGTTGACCTGAAGAATATCCGGCTTTTGCAGGAAGACGAGTGGCGGGGAGAAAACCTTGGCCTTTCCCTCGGTTCATTGCACCTCAACACCAAGACCTTCGACCTGAAAAAGAAGGAGATCCTGATAGAAGAACTGGCATTGGTGGAACCGGTTTTCTCGATTTATAATTACGATGGCAGGAGGCCCCCAAGGGCACCAAGGCCGCCTTCCCCCATTCCACCGAATGATCCCAGGAACCTGCGCTGGAATGCCGGCAAGTGGAAGCTGGCCATCAACCTGATGACCATCAGGAATGGCTCTTTCCGCAATGACCTGCAGACCGACAGGGAACCCTACTATTTCTTTGATGGTGCGCATTTCCAGTGGGCAAGTATCAATAGCCGGTTTGAAAAGGTAAGACTGGAGAACGATACCATCAGCGGCAATATCAATATTGCGACAAAGGAACGTAGCGGCTTTGAGGTAAAGCAACTCAAGGCTAACCTGCGCTGGCATCCGGAGGCCATGGAATTCCATAAACTGGATATCCGGACCAACAAGAGCAGGCTCAAGAAGTTCTTTGCCATGCGGTACAAGACCTTCGATGATATGTCGGACTTTCTAAATAAAGTAACCCTTGAAGGCGATATGGAAGAAGCCATTATCGATAGTGACGATATAGCTTATTTCGCGCCGGAAATGGCCAACTGGAAAAAGCGTTTAACCATCACCGGTATTGTGAAAGGCCCCATCAGCAACCTCTCCAGTAAGAACATCATGGCCAAGGCCGGACAGGGAACGGTACTGCAGGGAGACTTTGCCCTTCGCGGACTTCCTGATATTGACCAGACCTTCCTGGACTGTGAAGTAAGAGCGTTCCATACCACTTACGAGGATGCCTTACGGATCATCCCTGAACTGAAAGACATCAAAACCCCTAGGCTGGACAAACTTCAGTATGTAAACTTTAAAGGCAACTTTACCGGTTTCATCAAGGACTTCGTTACCTATGGTACCATTGAAACGGCACTGGGCACCCTCATCACAGATGTGAACATGAAGTTTCCTGACAAGGGATCACCGATCTACAGTGGTAATATCAGTACCAATCCCTTTGACCTGGGCAGTTTCATCGACAATAGCCAGTTGGGGAAATTCGCATTCGAAGGAAGCGTGAAGGGAAAGGGCTTCACCCTGAAAACCCTCGATGCCCAGCTGAAGGGTATTGTGCCTTATTTTGAATACAATGGCCATAGTTATAACGATATTGCCGTGGATGGTAAAGTGGCCAATAAACTCTTCAATGGTAACCTTGTCGTGAATGATGCTTTCCTGGAAGGCAAGCTCAAGGGCCTGGTAGACCTGTCAGGGAAAGTGCCCCGCTTCGATTTCAATGCCCTGATCAATAATGCCAACCTTCGCAACCTGAACTTCTCCAGGGATGAGATCGACTTTGCAGGAACCTTTGACATCAATTTCGTAGGGGATAAGATCGACAACTTCCTGGGTTCGGCAAGGGTATCCAATGCGTCCATTTTCAAGAATGGCCAGCGCATCAGTTTTGACTCGCTATACATCGAGTCATCCAGGATCAATGCCACCAACAAGACCATTACTGTCAAGAGCAATGAATTCGAAGGAGTGCTGGCAGGGGAATTCAATATCAGTTCCCTTCCCGATGCCTTCCAGACCTTCCTGAACAGGTATTACCCCAGTTATATCAGGGCCTCATCGCGCAAGACCAGCAATAATTTCAGTTTCTTCATCACCACCAGGAAAGTGGATGACTACCTCGACCTCCTGGACAAGAACCTAAAAGGATTCAATTACGCAACCATCAATGGAAGGGTCAACAATAAGGAGAACATATTTGACCTGGATGCAGAAATCCCCCAGTTCGGGTACAAGAACCTGGCCGTATATGACCTGAAGTTCCAGGGAAGGGGCAACTACGATTCCCTTTCCGTAGCTACGGATATCGGTGATATCTATATCAATGACAGCCTGCATTTCCCCGATTCCCACCTGGATATCCGGTCGAGCAATGATATTTCGCAGGTGAACATCAGCACCAGTGCCAGCCAGACATTGAACAGGGCCAATATCTCAGGCGAAGTGCAGACCCTCAAGAATGGTGTGCGCATCATGTTCAATCCCTCCAGTTTTGATATCAATAAGAAAGAATGGGTGATAGACCAGGGAGGGGAACTTATCCTGACCAAAGAACTGGTGACCAGCGACGGGTTGAGAATCTACAGCGGCGACCAGGAGATCAAGATCAGTTCCGTTCCTTCAGCCATTGGCAGGGGCAACGACCTGAAGATCGATCTGCAAAAGATCAATATCGGCGACTTCACCCCCTTCTTCGTAAAGACCAACAGGATAGAAGGCTTGTTGTCGGGAAATATTGAAGTGATCGATCCATTCAATAACCTACAGGTTGAAGTAGCCGCCAAGGCAGAACAGTTCAGGCTCGATAATGATTCCATCGGCGTATTGGACCTTAACAGCACTTTCTCCCAGAAATCAGGAAGGGTGAGCTTCAAGGCTGTTTCCGTTAACAAGGATTACAATTTCGACCTCGCCGGTTTGGTCAATACCAAGGATACCCTGAATGAAGAGATCAATATCGTCACCAGGTTCGAAGAGACCCGGATCAACCTACTGCAGCAATACCTGGGTGGTATCTTCAGCAAGATGAATGGCTATGCCAATGGCACCCTTCAGATCGTTGGGAAGTCGAGCAGTTTGCGCTACCTGGGTTCTGCCACCCTTCATGATGCTGGGATGATGGTGGATTATACCAAGGTCTATTACAAGATCCCCAAGGCAACCATCGAATTCAAGGATGGCCTGATCGATTTCGGCAAGATCGAGATCCAGGATACGCTGGGCAATAAAGGGGAGATCACGGAAGGCAAGCTCTACCATAACGCGTTCAAGGATATGGCATTTGACTTCAGGGTAAAAACCAATAAAATGCTGTTGCTGAACACGACCAATATAGACAACAAACTATTTTATGGAACCGTGATCGGAAAGGCCGAACTCTCCTTCTCAGGGCCTATGGATGATATGGAAATGGCCATCAGCGGGGAACCCACTGCGGCATCCACGGTATACCTGGCCACGTCATCAGGAAGGGAGAGCGCAGAGGCCGACTTTATCGTTTGGAAGGAATATGGTAAGGAAATGGAGACCTATCGTCCCTACTCCCAGGAAAGCAAGCTGACCATGACCATGGATATTACCGCCAACCCCCTTGCCGATGTATACATGATCATCGACGAGAAGACCGGTGATGTGATCAATGCCAAGGGTAGTGGCAAATTGAAAATGCGGGTAGGCACCACCGATGACCTTACCCTGAGCGGTCGTTATGAGATAGAGAGTGGCCAGTATAATTTCAACCTGCAATCACTGAAGAAGAACTTTATCCTCTTACCCGGCAGGAACAATTCCATCACCTGGAATGGTGATCCGTATGAGGCCATCCTAAAGATCGATGCCTTGTATGAAGCGGATAATGCCAAGTTCAGTGACCTGATGGCCACCGGTATCAGCAGTGAGGATGTGAAACGATTCAGGGGTACTGTATATGTGGTGGCCAGTATCACCGACAGGCTTACCCAACCAAGGATCTCCTTCCAGATCGAACTGCCGCAGAACAGTCCGCTGAAGAACAATGCAGAGGCGCTGGGCCTGCTGACCATTATCCAGAAAGATGAGAACGAGTTGAACAAGCAGGTTTCCTACCTGATCCTGTTGAATACTTTCGGACCGCTCTCCACATCCGGCAATGCGGGTAGCGGAAGCACAGTAGGCAGTGCAGCCTTTGAGAGCCTGGTGATCAGCAGTATCTCGGGTTTGGTTTCCACAGTGCTGACCAATGAATTATCGAAGGCATTCCAGAAGATCTTCAATGACAAGAGTCTTAAAGTCAACCTTGACGCCTCGTTTTATAGTGGCACCAATATCACCGGCCAGACTTCGGGCTTCAACCTACCCGACCGTACCAATGTGAACCTGAAAGTGGCCAAGAGTTATATGAATGAGCGATTGACCTTTGTAGTGGGAAGCGCGATTGATTTCGGGATCAGTGCAGCGCAATCCTCTACCTTCCAGTTCCTGCCAGATGTGACGGCGGAATATAAACTGACCCCTGATGGCAAGTTCAGGGTAACCTTCTTCTACCGTAACAACTGGAGCTATATTGCCCAGAATGCCCTGGCCCGCTCGGGTATCAGCCTGGCCTATCGTCGCGATTTCGATAAGATAAACGAGATCCTCAGGCGAAAGAAAAAGAAGGCGAACAAGGGAAAAGAAGGACCACCGGTCACAGATTCCATCCCGCAGGACGGGAGTAATTGATTAGACTTTTTTATAACGCTTTGCCTGACTTAGCTTTAGCATCGGCAGGCGAAGGAATCGTGAAGGACGCAAAGGAAAACAATGCTTTGCGTTCTTGTTATTCCCCATCAAGGACTCCTGAAAGAGACCCTGATGGGGTTAAGGAGTTGTTGGTGATAACACACAACAGTAGCTCAGCATATAATTGCATCGCTACAATCAACGGCGCAGATCACTTATACCCGCCCCCGTTATGTCTTATGACCAACGGGTAGTTGAAAGATTAGCTTAACTGTTGGATGCATTAATATTTCGCCTTTTATACATCGGGGTCCCCTTCGGAAGACCCCGATGGGGTTAAAATGGTTAGCGTAAAGATCACATATCCACACCGTGCCCTCGTAGCGAAGCGGAGGGGGTTTCCACATGTCCACATCTCCATATCTCACCCTCCCTCCCCTTCATTCAAAATCCTATGTCCCAACTTATCGCGCTTGGTCTTCAGGTATTTCTCATTATGGGGATTGGGTTTAACCTTGATGGGTACACAGTCAACGATCTCCAGTCCATAGCCTACCAGTCCGGCACGCTTGCGGGGATTGTTGGAGATCAGCCTGATCTTGGTAACCCCAAGGTGGCGCAGGATCTGGGCACCCACCCCATAATCGCGCTTATCCATCGGGAAGCCCAGGTGGATATTGGCTTCTACGGTATCCATCCCTTCTTCCTGAAGTTTATAGGCCCGAAGCTTATTCATGAGGCCAATGCCCCTGCCCTCCTGGTTCATATATAATACAATACCCTTTCCTTCGGCTTCCACCATCTGGAGTGCCTTGTGCAGTTGTTCCCCGCAATCGCAGCGCAGGGAACCCAGGATATCCCCGGTGAAGCAGGAAGAGTGTACCCTTACCAGCACTGGCTCATCCTTTTCCCACTCCCCTTTTATCAGGGCCATATGTTCATTCTGGGTATGTTTCTCCTTAAAAGCTACCATTTTGAAGTGACCGTATTGGGTAGGCATATCCACCCTTACCACTTCATCAATTAGGGTATCCCTTTTCAGGCGGTATTCGATCAGGTCCTTGATGGAGATCAGTTTCAGGCCGAATTTCTTCGCGATCACCTGCAACTGGGGCAGGCGGGCCATGGTACCGTCCTCATTCAGGATTTCCACCAACACCCCGGCAGGCTCCATTCCGGCCAGTCGGGCCAGGTCAATAGTGGCTTCGGTATGGCCTGCGCGGCGCAACACCCCGCCTTTCTTGGCCCTCAAAGGGAAAATATGGCCGGGCTTGCCCAGGTCGGCAGGTTTGGTATTGGGATCGATCAGGGACTGGATGGTCTTGGACCGGTCATGGGCCGAGATCCCGGTGGTGCAGCCATTGCCCAGGAGGTCAACGGATACGGTAAAGGCAGTTTCGTGGAGGGAGGTATTGCTGTTCACCATCATTTCCAGCCCCAGTTCCTCACAGCGCTCCTCCAGCAAGGGTACACAGATCAGGCCACGGCCCTCCTTACTCATAAAATTGATCACTTCCGGGGTGGCATGGCGGGCAGCGATCACAAAATCCCCTTCATTCTCACGGTCCTCGTCATCTACCACTACCACCATCTTCCCATTCCGGATATCTTCAATCGCACTTTCGATGCTATCTAACATAAATGGCTCGTTTATGCAAAACTAACGATTATTAGGCTGGAAGGTTGAATAATTCCCAAAGGCAAGTGGGTAGAACCTTTCCATGAAGAATGTTCAACCATTAAGGATACAATTTGTTAATACTTCGTCAATTTTTAATGCCAATAATTATGCATCTTTGCGCCTGAAAATTTTGAACTATGTCAAAACGAATTGTACAAGTTTTAACCTTTTTGTTGCTGTGCACGGCCAGTTTTGCACAGGTAACAAGCGGTACCATTATCGGTTTTATCACCGATAATAACGGCAAAGGCCTGGCCGGAGCTTCGATCGAAGCTGTGCATGAGCCTTCCGGAACCCGCTACAGAACCCTTACCACCAGCGATGGAAAATTCAACCTGCCCTCTATCCGTATCGGGGGGCCTTACAAGGTAACCATTTCGTATGTTGGTTACAATACCCAGACGCTTTCCGACATTACTGTTCAATTAGGTGAACCCACCCGTATTGATGCTGCCATGGTTTCCACTTCAAAGGAACTACAGGAAGTAGTGGTGGCCACTACAAAGAAAGGCTCCCTGATCTCCAAAGACAGGAAGGGAACCGCTTCTAACTTCAACCGCCGCATGATCAGCAGCGTACCTACGCTGAGCCGTAGCATCACTGATGTAACCAAGTTCACCCCCCAGGCAAACGGTACATCATTTGCCGGACAGGACAACCGCTTCATCAACCTGACCATTGACGGTTCTATCTTCAACAACTCTTTTGGTCTGCAGGCATTGCCCGGTAGCCAAACCAACTCTACCCCTATCTCCCTCGATGCGATCGAGGAGATCCAGGTGAACGTTTCTCCTTATAGCCTGAAGGACGCCGGCTTTACCGGTGCTTCTATCAACGCTGTTACCCGTTCCGGTACCAACACCTTCCACGGTAGTGCCTTCTACAACATGCGTAACGAAGGTTTGGTAGGCCGTAAGGCTGGTAAGGATGGTGACCAGGATGTTGTGACCACTGCTTTCGACGTAAAGCAGTTTGGTGCCAGCATTGGTGGTCCGATCATCAAGAATAAATTGTTCTTCTTCGCCAACTATGAAGGAGAGCGTCGTAATGACCCCGGTACCACTTTCATCGCTAATGATGGCACCACTACCGGCGGTAACGTTACCCGCGTAAAGGAATCTGACCTGGAAGCCCTTTCAGATTTCCTGATCAATAACTTCAACTACAACCCGGGTCCTTACCAGGATTATAGCCTGGTAACCAAGAGCGACAAGGCCCTGGTGAAGTTCGACTGGAACATCAGCGATGTACACAAACTGAGCGTTCGTGGTAACATCCTGAAATCCGTTCGCGATGTACCTGTTTCAAACTCAGGTGGTTTTAACGGCCGTAGGGACAACCTGTTCGCTATGACCTTTGCTAACTCCAACTATGAGATCAACAACGATATCTATTCCGGTATCATCCAGTTGAACAGCCGTATCAGCAATAAGTTCCAGAACGACCTGATCGTTGGTTACACTGCCAACAGGGACTACCGCAACGCAAAGGCCCCTGCCTTCCCGACTGTGGATATCCTGGATGGTAACGACCGTAACTACATCACTTTCGGTTCAGAGCCGTTCACCCCGAACAATATCCTTAACACCGATACCTGGCAGTTCTCTGATAACCTGACCTTCTATTCCGGCAAGCATACTATTTCTGCAGGTGTGAACTTCGAAGCGTTCAAGTTCTTCAACCAGTTCACCCCCACTATCCATGGCCAGTATGTTTTCCATAACCTGGATAGCTTCTATGCTTCTGCAAATGCATTCCTGGCTAATCCTGATATGGAAACCAACCCTGTTAACCTCAGGAGGTATGCCCTTACTTACAGCAACCTTCCCGGTGGTGGTTTGTGGAATGCCGTGACCAAGGCCTATAATCTTGGTTTTTATATCCAGGATGAAGTTACCCTGGATGAGAAGCTGAGCCTGACCTATGGTGCCCGTTTCGATATTCCTTTCTTCGGTGGTTCTGGTTTCACCAACACCGAAGTGGATGGTCTCAACTTTGTTGACGAAGACGGTAACCCAACCAAGCTGAGCACTTCCCAGTTGCCTTCTGCCAAGTTGATGATCTCTCCCCGTATTGGTTTCAACTATGATGTAGCAGGTAACAAGAAGACCCAGATCCGTGGTGGATTCGGTCTGTTCGCTGGTCGTCCTGCGTTTGTTTGGATCAGCAACCAGATCGGTAACAACGGTGTACAGAGCGGTTCTATCAGCACCGATAATACCAGGGCTTTCCCATTCAACCCGGATGTTACTGCTAATATCCCGGTTATCAACAACCCTGGCTCTCCTGCACCTTCCTATAACATTGCTACTACCGAGAAGGACTTCCGTTTCCCACAGGTATTCCGTACCAACCTGGGTATCGACCAGAACATCGGTGGTGGAATCATTGCTTCTGCTGAAGTATTGTTCACGCAGAGCCTGAGCAACGTATTCTACTACAATGCCAACCTGAAGCCTGCTACCGGTACTTTCAGTGGTCCGGATAACCGTCCAAGGTACGGCACCTTCAACCCTGCAACCGGTCAGTTGCTGTCTGGTTCTGCTTTCAACGCAGCATCCCGCATCAACACCAAGATCACCGACGCTACCGTATTGAAGAGCGGTCCTCTTGGCCAGTCATTCATGGCTACCTTCAAGGTTGAAAAGCCTATGCGTGCACAAGGCTTCGGCTGGATGGTTGCTTATAACTTCGGTCGCTCACGCGATTATATCCAGGCCGGTTCTATCGCTTTCTCCAGCTGGAGGGACAACAGGAGCGTAAGGGGTAACAACAGCCCTGACCTCGCTTTCAGCGATAACGACCTGCGCCACCGTGTAATCGGTCAGGTAACTTACCGTAAGGAGATCGCCAAGACTATGGCCGTTCAGTTCACCCTTGCTGGTCAATCCCAGAACCAGGGCCGTACTTCTTACACCTATTCTGGTGATATGAATGGTGATGGTATCCAGGGTAACGACCTGCTGTATATCCCTGCAAGCAAAGGCGAGATGAACTTCCAAACCTATACAACAGGTGGTGTAACCTATACTGCCCAGCAGCAGGCTGATGCCTTCGAAGCATACATCAACCAGGATGCTTACCTGAGCAGCCGTCGTGGTAAGTATGCTGAGCGTAATGGTGTTAATCTTCCAATGGTTACCCGTTTCGACCTGAGCGGTATGCTGGAAGTATTCCGTACCATTGGTAAGCAGCGTCACACTATCCAGCTGCGTGCGGATATCTTCAACGTAGGAAACATGATCAATTCTGCATGGGGTGTTGGCTATGTTGTGAACAACAATGCTCCCCTGGCAGCCCGTGGTTATGACCCAGCTACTGGTGTACCCATCTACCGCATGAACCTGACCAGCGGCAGCCTGAACTACGAGACCTACCGTCGTGGTACCAGCCTGATCGATGTATGGCAGGCCCAGTTCGGTATCCGTTACATCTTCTAAGTCCATTCGCCAGTCGAATGAGATCCATAAAAAAAGTCTGGGCCAAATGGTCCAGACTTTTTTTATCGGGTATATTGACACCCCTTCCTATACAGGTGAAAGTTGCTTATCTATTACCTTATCCTTTCCTTCCCCTGCCAAAGGCCCATTCCAGGAATACCGGCATGGCAATGGCCCAGGTTTCCACATCATGCCTGCCATTGGCCAACTCCAGGTAAACCATGTCGCGGTCGCGGTCATAGCCTTTCCTGGCCAACTCTTCCATCAGGCTTACGGTATCATCAATGGAGTCGATGA
Organism: Flavihumibacter rivuli; assembly: GCF_018595685.2. Taxonomy (NCBI): domain Bacteria; kingdom Pseudomonadati; phylum Bacteroidota; class Chitinophagia; order Chitinophagales; family Chitinophagaceae; genus Flavihumibacter; species Flavihumibacter rivuli. The sequence goes on along the minus strand of NZ_CP092334.1, from coordinate 574,424 downwards.
TGCCGTTATTGTTCCGGTCATTGGTCTCATCGAGGGTACCGGTTTCGAAGAAGAACTTTAACCAATAGGCATATTCCCCTTCCCTTACCAGCTGGTGCATGATCCGGTGCTGGTCATCGTCATAATTAGGGTCATCCTGATCGATAGAACGCCACCAGAGGGCGCCGGAGAATACCCCAACCTTGGTGAATTCATGGGGGTGGGCCCAAACAATATCCAGGGCACTGAGGCCGCCCAGGGAGAAACCGGCAAAGGTCTTTTCCTTGAACTGTGGGATATCAAGTTTCTTGCGGACAAAAGGCAGGAGTTCCTCAAAAACAAAAAGGGTGTACAATTCTGCCTTGGCACCACGTCCCATATAATCGGGAACAGCAGCAGTACCATACTCCATCTTCCGCTCCTCCCCTGCATGGATGCCAACACATACCACCGGATGGATACGGCCATCTTCCAGCAGGGAACCCAGCATTTCTACCAGGCCAAGCTCGTCCATGTTCTGGCCATCATTGATCAGTAAAAGACTGGGAAGCTGCCCTTGTGTCAACCCTGCAGGCACATAGGTATCAATGGCAACCTTGCGGTCAAGGTGTTTAGAAGCAATCTCCCATCTGGCAGTTAGTATGGCTGTTTCTTTCTCAAGGGGCATCACATCGTCTATCATATCTGTTCTCGCTGAAATAAAGTAGAAAGCTCCCAAAATAAGGGATTTTGGAGAAAAATGTTTGAACTTCTTTAAAAATTACCAGCTCTCCGGACAGCAAAATGAAAAGCCTTGCCCCCTGATGGTACTTCATCATTTTATAGTATATTCATCACAGTAAGTTACCATTAAACAATTTTTCACATATGAAAAAGATCGGCATTCTCTTTGGCCAGGAGCGGAGCTTCCCCATGGCCTTTATTGAAAGGGTAAACAGCAAGAATATTGAAGGAATCGTAGCCGAACCGGTAAGGATAGACAAGGTGATACAGGGGGAAGCCACTGAATATGCGGTGATCATTGACCGCATTTCACAGGATGTGCCATTCTACCGCGCCTTCCTCAAGAACGCGGCACTCTGTGGCACAGCCGTGATCAACAACCCGTTCTGGTGGAGCGCCGATGAGAAGTTCTTCAACAACTGCCTGGCCACCAAGATCGGGGTTCCGGTACCCAAGACCGTTATCCTGCCATCGCGTGACCTGCCGGCAGACACAACCGACCAGTCCTTTTCCAACCTGGCTTATCCGCTCGATTGGGAAGGCATCTTCAATTATGTAGGTTTCCCTGCCTATATGAAACCCTTCGCCGGCGGTGGATGGAAGAATGTGTATAAGCTGGTAAGCATGGAAGACTTCTTCGACAAGCACAGTGAAACCGGGGAACTGGTGATGTTGTTGCAGGAGGAGATCATCTTTACCGAATACTACCGTTGCTACTGCATCGGCGGCAAGTATGTACGCATCATGCCCTACGAACCACGTAACCCTCACCACCTGCGCTATGTGGCTGACTTTTCACCCAGTCCGGAAAGGCTGAAACAGATGGAAGAGATCGTATTGCGCATCAACCAATACCTGGGTTATGATTTCAATACGGTAGAACTGGCCGTTAGGGATGGTATCCCCTATGCCATCGACTTCTGTAACCCTGCGCCGGATGCTGACCTCAAGAGTGTAGGCGAAGACAATTTTGCGTGGGTGGTGGAAACAGCCGCCAACTATGCCATTGAGAAGGCCCTGGCGCAAAAGCCCGGTGCCGATAACCTCACCTGGGGTGAATATGTGAAGCGCAGTTCAGCAAAAAACAAATTGATTTAACCAACCGACCTTGTAAAACACAACGACTTGCTATGTCAACTATCAATTACCAGCAGTTTACCCTGGGTGTTGAAGAAGAATACATGGTGATTGATCCACAGACCCGTGAACTGAAAAGTCATGAACAACGGATCGTACTGGAAGGACAAAAGATCATCAAGGATAAAGTAAAGGCTGAAATGCACCAGGCCGTAGTGGAAGTAGGGACCGATATCTGTAAAGATATTGATGAGGCCTTCCATGATGTGGCCATGCTGCGCAAGACCATTTCACAGGTGGCCGGAGACCTCGGCTTCTGGATGGGCGCGGCAGGAACACACCCCTTCAGCCATTGGGAAAGCCAGCTCATCACTGAACATATCCGTTACAGTGAGATCGTAAATGAGTTGCAGGAAGCGGCCAGGAGCAACCTGATCTTCGGCCTGCATGTGCATGTGGGCATGGAAAGCCGTGAGATGGCCAACCATATCGCCAACAGTACCCGCTATTTCCTGCCCCATATCTACGCGCTCAGCACTAATTCGCCGTTCTGGGAAGGCAGGCTAACGGGCTATAAATCTTTCCGCACCAAGGTATTCGACAAGTTCCCACGTACAGGGATACCCGAATATTTCGCGACCATCGAGGATTATGACAACTATATCAAGATGTTGGTAAAGACCAACTGTATTGATAATGCCAAGAAGATATGGTGGGACCTCAGGGTGCACCCCTTCTTCAACACGGTAGAGTTCAGGATCTGCGATGTGCCGCTCACCGTTCATGAGACCATTATCATTGCAGCATTGTTCCAGGCCATCTGTGCCAAGATTTACAAGCTGCGGACCAATAACATGAACTATATCCAGTATTCCCGCGCGTTGATCAATGAGAACAAGTGGCGGGCCAGCCGTTACGGTATCGACGGCAGGCTGATCGATTTCGGTAAGGAGGAAGAAGTGAATACCCGTGTGCTGATCTATGAGCTGCTCGATTTCATTGACGATGTAGTGGACCAACTGGGCAGCCGCCATATCCTGTCACTGGTACCCAATTTGCTGGAGACCGGAACAGGCGCCGACAGGCAACTGAAGACGTACCAGGAAACCAATAGCATGGTTTCGGTAGTGGATTATATCCACGACCAGTTCCTCTATGGCATCTAGGGAACATTACTGAAGATACAGTGGCCCGTTGCCAGGATGGAAGAACAGTAGTTAACATTATACCACTATAACGGATATGCTTAAACGATTCAAACTCCTGCTGACGGGCCTTTTCCTTTCCCTTGCACTGGCCCAGTCAATGGGCTGTGCCATTACTGCCCCCTACGACCAGCAGGTCTATTCGCAGACCACCGGGTTAAAGGTGGATGCCCTCAAACTGATGGATAAAGCTACCAGGACCTATGATAGCCAATCGGAGGCCATCAGCAATTTCACCGATAAATGGGATAAGTTGTACGAGTATGAACTGCACCGGGCAAAGAATGATATCCGGATCAGCATGTGGAACCTGTTGCGCGACCCCGACAAGAACCTGATGGGAGGATTCCTCAAACGCTGGAAGACAGAATCGACCCTCTCCGAAACCTTCATCAATGAGGCGAAGATCCAGGTGGGCAAGGCCTTTGACCAGCTGGCAGAATTGGAAAGCGGGAAAATCACGCCTAAAGAACTCAAACAATAAAACTTTTTCCCATGCCGGTTGATTTTGAAAAGATCTTCAAGACACTTGTCAGCCAGTTGGAAGAACTGGCGAAGATGTCGGTACAGCATTATACCAAACAGGCTGTAAAGGATGGCAAGCAATTCCTCAAAGAGACCAAGGAGAACCTCAAACGCTGGACCATACTGCTTGCCGAAGGAAAGCTGACAACCCGCGATTTTGAATGGCTGGTATTGAGCCAGAAGGACCTGGCACAGATGGTCGCTTTGAAACAGGCGGGCTTATCGCTCATCCGCATTGACCAGTTCCGGCAGAGTTTGCTGAACCTGGTGGTGGATACGGTTTTCGGGTTGGTGTTGTAAGAGGAGACCTGCTTTCGCTAAAGCTTCGGAAGACGAGGGGGGATAAATATTTCCACTCCCTATTGGTACTCTTCAAGAATCCCCGATGAATTTTCACCCTACTAATCATCAGGGTCCCCTGCGGGAGACCCTGCTGAGGTGAAGTGATCTTTTAACCCTAGCGGGGTCTCCTGAAAGGAACCCTGATGAATACAACCGCTCCCTTTAACCTCAGCAGGGTCTCCTGAAAGGGACCCTGATGAATAATAAGATGAAAGTTCATCGGGATCCTTTATCCCCCATCAGGGTCTCCCGGAGGGGACCCTGATGAATAGTAGGATAGATATAAATCGGGGACTTTTGAAGAGAACCACTATGGGATGAAAAGATTTACCCCCCCGCGCCCCCGTCGTGTCTTATGACCAACGGGTAGTTGGAAGATGAGATTAGCTGTTGGATGCATAAATCATTTCACCTTTTATACATCAGGGTCCCCTGCGGGAGACCCTGCTGAGGTGAAGATGTGGATACACAGTAGCTCTCGCAGAGGACCCCGCCGAAGCGCTAAGCAAGTTGCCATACCCCCTTTATCAACTCCCCTATTAACCCCAGGCTATCCCTATATTTGCCGGCACTACCTTCTCCTAGCCAATAAAACATCCGTAAAATCACTTCACAAATGAAACGATCCTTATTGCTGATGGGCCTGGCTGCCCTGGCCATTGTTTCCTGCAACAGCAAGGAGCAGGCCGACCTCATCATCCACCATGCCACCATCTATACGATCGACAGCGCATTCAGCAAGGCAGAAGCCATGGCTATAAAGGATGGCAAGATCCTCGCTACCGGCTCCAATGATGCCATCATGGGACAATATGCTTCTTCCAACACCGTGGATGCCGGTGGAAAATTCGTCTACCCCGGACTGATAGATGCACACTGCCATTTCTACCGCTATGGCCTGGGATTGCAAACTGCCGACCTGGTGGGAACTGAAAGCTGGGAAGCCATCCTCGACAAATTGCGCACCTTCGCAGCTGAACATCCCGATGGCTGGCTGATTGGAAGGGGTTGGGACCAGAATGACTGGCCCATTAAGGAATACCCCACCAATATCGCACTCAACCAGCTGTTCCCCGACCGGCCTGTCATCCTTACCCGCATCGATGGCCATGCCGCCATTGCCAACCAGAAGGCGCTTACCCTGGCAGGGATAAAAGCCGGTGACAAACTGGTGGGTGGTGATATCGAGGTAAAGGATGGCCAGCTAACAGGCGTACTGATCGATAATGCAGTCGACCTCGTCGGATCAAAGATCCCGGCACCCGATGCCAAACAAATGAAAGCAGCCTTGCTCGATGCCCAGCAGAATTGTTTCGCCATGGGATTGACAACCGTTGATGATTGCGGTCTCGATTACAATGAAGTTTTGTTCATTGACAGCCTGCAGCAAAGCGGTGACCTGCAGATGCGCATCTTCGCCATGCTGAGCGATGCCAAAAAGAATTACGATTACATCTTCAAGCGGGGAAAGATCAAGACCCCCTTCCTGAATGTAAGGTCCTTTAAGGTTTATGCAGACGGCGCATTGGGATCAAGGGGAGCCTGCCTGCTGCAACCTTACAATGACAGGGCCGGCCATTACGGCTTCCTCCTGAGCAATCCCGAACATTTCGATTCAGTGGCCGCAGTCATTGCAGCCAAGCAGTTCCAGATGTGTACCCATGCCATTGGCGACAGCGGCAACCGAACCATCCTCAAAATCTATGGTAAGTACCTGAAAGGCAAGAACGACCAGCGCTGGAGAATAGAACATGCACAGGTGGTGAACAAGGATGATTTCAAATTATTCGGCGCTTATAATATCATCCCCTCGGTTCAACCCACCCATGCCACTTCCGACATGTATTGGGCAGGACAAAGACTGGGTAAGGAAAGGGAGAAAGGCGCCTATGCCTTCAAGGACCTGATGGACCAGAATGGCTGGATACCGTTGGGCACTGATTTCCCGGTGGAAGACATCTCCCCCTTCAAGACCTTCTATGCAGCCGTAGTGCGGAAGGATGCCAAAGGCTATCCAAAGGAAGGTTACCAAATGGAGAACGCACTGAGCAGGCAGGATGCACTCAGGGGCATGACCATCTGGGCAGCTAAAAGCAATTTCGAGGAACAGGAAAAAGGTAGCCTGGAAAAAGGTAAACTGGCCGATTTTGTTATCCTTGACCAGGACCTCATGACTATCCCGGAAGACAAGATCCTTTCCACCAAAGCCATCAGCACTTATGTGGGAGGAAAAGAAGTCTACCAGAAAAAGCAATAAGCACATTAAACAGTAAAAGGCAAAACGGGACCAGGTGTCCCGTTTTGTTTTGTAACTTTAGATACCCTCGCGGACTCCATTCCCTTTGCCAACGCTAAACGTATCCACCTGTTTGGTTAATGCACTGAATCAGTACCAGCATTCCATTTCCGCAATGGAACCATTCATCATTAAACTACCAACCATGAAACAAGTAAGATTATTCCTGCTGGCCGCATTGGTATTGACAATGGGCAGTTGTGTTTCCAAGAAGAAACTGACGGCGGCGAACGAAGAGATCGCGAAACTGCAAAGCGAGAACGGTAACCTGAACAACCAGGTGAAGGACTTGAATGGGCAGGTTAGCAACCTTCAATCACAGAACAGCTCCCTCAACAGCGACATCCAGAAATGCAAGGACGCTTATGCCACTATTCAAAAAAAACAACAGCAATTAGAGGGAGCCCTTGCTGCCCAGGGCAAATCAATGGAAGAGATCAGGCACCAGGTAGCTGAGGCCATGAATAAGTTCAGCAAAGAGGATATAGAAGTAACCTACAAGAACGGCCTGGTGTACATTTCCATGCAGGACAAGCTGCTTTTCCAGACCGGAAGTGCCAAATTGGGAAAGGCCGGCATTGAAGCCCTGGGAACTGTGGCAGCCGTTTTGAATGAACACCCTGATATAAAGGTGACAGTGGTGGGCCATACAGACTCTATTGCCATTAAGAAAGCCTACCAGGACAACTGGTCACTAAGCACCGAAAGGGCAAACAGTATCGTTAGGATCCTGAGGGACAATTATAGTGTTGATCCCGGCCGCCTGACCTCAGCAGGCAAGAGTAAGTACCAGCCTGTAGATGACAATGCCACCCCTGAAGGAAGGTCAAGGAACAGGAGAACCGAGATCATTCTCAACCCCGACCTCAGTAAGCTTTGGGAACTGGCTGAACAAACGAATTGAAGTCCTGGCAGCAGGCAATCCCGGATCCGTCAACAATATAGGATCGGGGCTATAATGGCCCCGATCCCAATCCTGTATTGCCGGAGATCAACCCCACCATCCCGATTATCCATGTCCCGAAGCCCATCCCCCCGTAAAAACGGTAAAACCCTTAAGTTTGCAGCTATGGCTTTGGGAAGAAACAAGATAAGGGTAGCGATCCTCGACCTCTACGAAGGCGTCGAGAACCAGGGTATGCGTTGTATCAGGGAGATCCTGAACCAATATGCAGAGGCCAATCATATCGACCTGGAGTGGGATGAGTTTGAAGTGAGACTCAGCCACCAGGTACCTGACCTTTCTTATCAACTCTATATTTCTTCCGGGGGGCCGGGTTCCCCACTCGACAGCGAGGGCAGCGAATGGGAAAAGGTTTACTTCAATTGGCTGCAATCGGTAGAAGACTGGAACAATTCCCCGGCCAACACAGAAAAGAAATTCGTCTTCTTCATCTGCCATTCCTACCAGCTGGCTTGCAGGCATTACAAAGTGGGCCAGGTTGCCAGGCGCAAATCCACCGCCTTTGGCGTATTCCCGGTACATATGCTTCCCGGAGCACACCAAGAGCCTGTTTTTGGCGGCCTGAAGGACCCCTTCTATGCAGTGGACAGCCGGGACTTCCAGGTCATACAGCCTGACCATGCCCGCATCAGGAGCATGGGCGCAAAGATCCTGGCTATTGAGAAAGAAAGACCACATGTACCTTTTGAAAGGGCCATGATGGCCATCCGGTTCAACCATTACATGGTAGGCACGCAGTTCCACCCCGAAGCGGATGCCATAGGTATGAGCATGTACCTGCAAAGGGAAGACAAGAAAACAACGGTCATCAATAGCCATGGATTCGAAAAATGGCAAAGCATGATCGAACACCTGAATGACCCGGATAAGATCCTCTGGACCTATTCCCATGTATTGCCCAATTTCCTGTCGCATAGCATCAGGCAATTGCAGTCCAATACCGCTTTAGTGTAGCCCAATCTTCACTATAGAATAAAGTGTATTGATCCTAGAAGGCCTCATGCATTGCCGGCCAACCAATCGGAGGAAAACACTTTAGCTGTCCATCAGGAATTGCCTGGCCATAGCAATACTGCACCGTAATGCGACCCAACCATAGTCGAAAAATTTCCTATCTTCCCAAAAAGGCTTTCATGGTTCCATCAATCCGGGCAGCATTCAATGCCCAGTTCACCAGGGAGAAGTATGACGCTTTCCTCAAGGACCTGCACAGCCTGCACCCCGGCGCCATTGAGTTCAGGGTTGCAGAAACGCCGGTCTTCATAGATAAGGCATTCCGGGATAAACTACTGGACGCCTGCGAATCCATCATTGATGTGATTACGGCCCCCGGCTTCAAGGAACTTACCGAAAGGAGTATTCCCCAAAGCGAAAGGGTGCCGAACGAAAATGACCATGCCCATATGATCGCATTCGACTTTGGCATCTGCATTAATGAAGAACAGGAGCTGGAACCACAGCTCATTGAAATGCAAGGCTTCCCGACGTTATTTGGCTTTCAGGTATACTACCCTGAGGTGATCAGGCGCCACTTTGATATCCCGGCCAATTACCATCAATACCTGGGTGGCTATGATAAGGCATCTTACCTGGCCGACCTGATGGAACTGATCCTTGGCCCTTACAGCAAGGAAGAGGTGATCCTGCTGGAGATCAGGCCGCATGAGCAAAAGACCAGGATAGACTTCTACTGTACCCAGGACTACCTCGGCATCCAACCGGTCTGCCTGACCGAGCTGATCCAGGAAGGGAATGCCCTTTACTATCTCAACAACGGGACAAAGACAAGGATAAAGCGCATATACAATCGCGTTATATTCGATGACCTGCATGCACAGCAGGCAGCGATTGGTCCACATGTGGATATAACCCAGGACCTGGATGTAGAATGGATACCGCATCCCAACTGGTTTTACCGCATCAGCAAGTTTACCCTGCCTTTCATCAGGCATCCCTATGTTCCACCTACCTATTTCCTGAATGAACTCAAACAGGTACCCAGGGACCTTGGCCAATATGTATTAAAACCCCTGTTTTCTTTTGCAGGGCAGGGAGTGGTGATTGATGTAACACAGGCCGATATTGAAGCCATCAAGGATCCGGAAAACTGGATCCTCCAGAAGAAGGTCAACTATGCCGATGTGATACCCACACCGGATGTACCGGCAAAGGCAGAGATCAGGATGATGTATATCTGGAAGGAAGGATGGGAAAGGCCAAAACCGGCCATCAACCTGGCCCGCCTGAGCAAGGGCAAGATGATCGGCGTAAGGTACAATAAAGACAAGGAATGGGTTGGGGGAAGTGTTTGCCTATTTGAACATTGATACTCCCTGATTGTCATTACTATCAAAAACAAGGAACAATGCAAAATATAAAAGACATGACACCAAGGGAAGTGGTACCCGGCTTTTTCGGGCGCTTCATGCATGGTGACAAAAGCAGCCTAACGTATTGGGAGATCAGGAAAGGCAGTTCCCTGCCTGAGCACCACCATGTACATGAACAGATCACTTTCATCCTATCAGGTGAGCTCCAGATGACTATTGGTGGCGTCACCACGGTTTTCAGCGCAGGATCTACACAGGTGATCCCCTCTAATGTCCCCCATAGCGCAATTGCATTGACCGATTGTATTGTGATCGACAGCTTCTCACCAGTAAGGGAAGAGTATAAATTTCAATAAAGCATTCTTCCATTAATGATAAAGGGCCATTGTACCTGACAATGACCCTTTATTATTTCTATCAACAGGATCTATCATTCCTCTTCAGTGGTATTCTTCATTTTACCCAATACGGAATAGGCATTCTTTACTACCAGCTTCTTGCGTTGCAGGTCGTGTTCCTGACTCGAAATAGCGAGAATTCCGGATGACACGGTATCTGTCTTCACCTCGATCAGGTGAAATTCATTATTACCAAGGGATTCAAACACATAGTGCTTGCCTTCATATCGCACCACCGCTTCATCAGGAACGGTCAGTGCCGGTGAATTATCCAACTTTATTTTTGCCGTCAGGAACATACCCGGCATGAGGTTCCTTGGCCGGGTTTCAAAATGGCAATGCACAATGCCGCTGCGGTCATCATCCAGGTTATGGGAGAAGATCAGTACTTCACCCTTATAGGTGGTGGAAGGGTCATCCACAAAACTGATATCCACCCGCTGGCCTTTCCTGATCTTGCTGATATCCTTCTCAAATACGGTCAGGGCGGCATGGATATCATCCGGATTGATCAGTTCAAATAACACATCGGTTGGATTCACATACTTACCAATATTCACGTTCACCTTAGACACATAACCATTGATTGGTGACCGAAGGGCTACAGACCTTGAAATATTCTGTTCATTCAGGGAGGCAGGGGAAACACCGATCAGCAACAGTTTCTCCTCATACCCTTTCAGCATTACCTGCTGCGACTGGTAATCGGCCTGCACCTGCTGGAAGATCTTTTCCGCATTCACCTTGTTTTCGCTAAGGGTCTTTTGCCTGTCATATTCCTGTTTCAGGTATTGCAATTTTGACCTTGTCACCAGGTAATCCTGTTGCAATTGCACCAGGCCCTGGTCTTCAATCATACCGATCACCTCTCCCCTGCTCACCCGCATCCCCGGAAGCAGTTTGGTGGATTTAAGGTAACCACCCAATGGGAAGCTTACCGACACAATGTTCTGTGGCGGCACATCCACCGTTCCATTAACGATCAATTCCCGGCTCACCGTGGTATCAACGGCAGCACCAACAAGGATACCGGCATTGGTAACCTGCTCTTTGGTGAGCGTAACCTTTTCAGTAACCGCTGCCGGTTTGGTCTCGGTGGGCGCCTCTTCCTTTTTACCGGCGCAGGCCGCTAAAAAGACTACTATCAACAATGCACTATACAAACTTTTCATTTTGATTATTTTCCGTTGATGTATTCAATTTCAATAGTGGTTTGGTTCAGCATCCTAACCGCTTCCAGGTAATTCAACCTGATCTGAACCGACTGGTTCATCAGTTGCACCCATTGCAGGTAGTCGATCTCCCCTTTCTGGAAAGCTTCCCTTGCCTGCCGCATCAGTTGCCCGGACTGTTCATTACCCGTACTGGTAAAATAACTGACCTGCTTGCTGTACTTGGCATGGTCTTCCATCAATTGGTTTTGCCTGTACTGCAATTGCTGTAAGGCTGCATTGGCATTCAATTCGGCTACAGATGCACTGATCTCGGCCGCTTTCACCCGGTTCCGGGTGGCCTTCATGAACAAGGGAAGGGCCACCGAAAAATTGACGATATGGAAACGGTCGCTGCCACTAAAGTAATCCTGGGTCACCCCATCCTTCGATTGGTAGCCAATAATGGACTGGTTGCTATAGCCCAGGCCAAAATCCGGGTTCAGGCGGGCTTTCTCCACTGCCCCTTCCGCCCTGGCAATAGCAGCCTGTTGCTGCTGGTAACGTATTAACGGGTTGCTTGCACCAGCTCCCTGCACCGCTTCAAAAGGCTTAATGGGTTGCTGGTATAAGGGCAGGTAGGCATTCCCGGAATTCAGCAACAGGGACAATTGTTGCTGGACAATGATACGGTCAGCCCGCAATTGGTCCAGCTGTAATTGCAGTTGCCCCACCTGTGCATCGGCCGTGGTTTTTTCCAATTGATTGGTTTCCCCTGCTTGCAGCCGTAAGGCAGCCGCCTCCCGAAACCTTCCATATACAGAATCAAGTTGTAACAATAGCCTCTCCCGCTCATCCAGCTCCACCAGTTGGTAGAAAGCCTGCTTGATCATGCGACGGATATCGTTGGCCTGGATCTCCGATAACGCTAACTGTGACTGACGTTGTGCGGCATAAAGGTCCTTCTGCCGGTTATAGATCGCAGGCAGGCTGAATCCCTGGCTGATGAAAAAACGGTTGTCGTTATTGAAGCTATTGATATTGCCATACTCAACCCCTACCTGGGTTTTATTGAGCTCAAATACACCGGAACCCAGCTGCTTGTAAAAATCAGCAGCTTTCCTGCTGGCCTGCAATCCAAGGTTTTGCCTTTCAGCTATGGAAAGCATGCTATCCAAAGGCAAACGATCAGATGTTTTCGTTTGTGCATTGGCGGTATATCCCGCTAAAAGGAATATCAAAGTGGCGGCAATGACATTCTTTGACGTCCTGGCCTGCCATTGCTCTACCCATACATACAATACAGGGAGAACCACCAGTGTGAGGAAGGTGGCGGTCACCAATCCCCCGATCACCACTGTTGCGAGCGGTCGTTGAACCTCTGCCCCTGGGCCATGGCTCAGGGCCATGGGCAGGAAACCAAGGGAAGCAACGGCTGCGGTCATCAGGACCGGTCTCAGCCTTAGGGCAGTGCCCTCCATCACCACCTGCTTGATATCTGTCATACCTTGTTTTTTGAGACGGTTGAATTCTGTGATCAATACGATCCCATTCAATACTGCCACCCCGAATAAGGCAATGAAGCCCACCCCGGCGGAGATACTGAAAGGCATTTCCCTGAAATTCAGGAGCATTATGCCACCAATGGCCGAAAGTGGAATGGCAGAAAAGATCAGGATGCCATACTTGATGGAACCAAAGGAGAAATAAAGCATCAGGAAAATGAGCAATAAGGCAACAGGAACGGCAATGGACAAACGCTGTTTGGCTTCCTGCAGGTTCTGGAACTGGCCACCGTAATGGATATAATACCCGGCAGGCAGGCTGAGTTTTTTGTTCACCAGTTTTTGCAGTTCACCTACTACTGTTTCCACATCACGGCCCCTCACATTGAAGCCCACTACGATCCTGCGTTTGGCATCTTCCCGCTGGATCTGGTTAGGACCTTCCTTCAGGGAGATTTCCGCCACCTGGTACAAAGGCACTTGTGTCCCGATTCCGGTAGGTACCAGTAATTGCCTGATATCACTGATGTTCTGGCGGTTGAGGTCACTCAGGCGGACCACCAGGTCATAGCGTCTTTCATTCTCATAGATCAGGCCTGCACTTTCACCGGCAAAAGCGGCACGCACCAGGCGGTTCACTTCACTGATGGAAAGGCGGTACCTGGCCATGGCTTCGCGGTTGTAACGGATCACCACTTGCGGAAGCCCGGTAACGGGTTCCACATAGATATCCTTTGCACCCTCTACCTGTCTGATCAATCCGCCCAATTGGTGCGCATAGGAGGCCAGGGCATCCAGGTCCTCGCCAAAGATCTTACATACCACATCCTGCCTGGCACCGGAGATCAGTTCATTGAAACGCATCTGCACGGGGAACTGGAAGCCCGCTGTTACCCCTGGTACTTCAGAAAGCGCCTCGCTCATTTTATTGGCCAGTTCATCATAAGACTTTGCTGATGTCCATTCAGATTTATCTTTTAAAAGAATGATCATATCCCCCATTTCAATCGGCATCGGATCAGTTGGGATCTCGCCTGCCCCGATCCTGGTCACGATCTTCTCGATCTCCGGGAACCGCTTCAGCAATATGCCCGCGCCTTGCTGGGAAACCTTGATGGAGGTGGTCAGTGAACTACCCGTAAGCACCCTCGTATCGACGGCAAAATCACCTTCTTCCAATTCAGGGATAAATTCCCCACCCAACCTGCTGGCCAGCCAGACTGCCACAGCGAAGAGCACCAGCGCCACAACAACGATTGTTTTAGGAAATGCCAATACCTTCTTCAGGAGCGGACTGTAGGCCGCCTGGATGGCATTCATCATTTTATCGGCCCAGGATTCCTTATGGCTGATCTTCTTACTCAGGACAAGGGAGGTGATCATAGGCACATAGGTCAAAGAAAGCAGGAAAGCCCCTATCAGGGCAAATGAAACGGTCTGGGCCATTGGCTTGAACATCTTGCCTTCTATACCCACCAGGGAAAGGATCGGAAGGTAAACGATCAGGATGATGATCTGTCCAAACACTGCGGCATTCATCATCTTGCTGGAAGCTTCTTCCACTTCACCATTCATCTTTGCCTGGTCGATCCGGGTGACCTTCGCATATCCCTTACTGTGATACAGTTTATGCATGACCGCTTCCACGATGATCACGGCGCCATCCACGATCAGCCCGAAATCCAATGCCCCCAGACTCATGAGGTTGCCGGAAACGCCGAAGACCCTCATCATGCTGACCGCAAACAGCATGGCCAGGGGGATCACGGATGCCACGATCAGGCCTGCCCTCAGGTTGCCCAGGAAGAGCACCAGTACAAATACCACGATCAGCGCCCCTTCCAGCAGGTTCTTCTTTACCGTTTCAATGGCATTGGTCACCATCTTGGTGCGATCATAAAAGGGTTCAACCGTTACGCCTTCGGGAAGGGTTTTCTTGATGGCTTCCATTTTCTGTTTCACTGCCTTCACCACCTGTGAAGCATTGGCCCCCTTTAGCATCAGCACCACCGCGCCGGCTACTTCGCCCTGGTCCTTGTACACCATGGCACCATACCTAACAGCCTTACCTATCCGTACTTCGGCTACATCCCTCAGGTAAACGGGTATTCCCCCTGCGGTATGCTTGATGAATATGGAGGCAATATCACTGATGTTGGTGGCAAGGCCCTCCGTCCTGATGAAAAGCGCATTGGCATTCTTTTCAATATAGGAGCCACCTGAGTTCTGGTTGTTCTGTTCCAGTGCGGCAAACACTTCCGCTACCGTGGTGTTCATGCTCTTGAGCCTGTCGGGATTTACGGCTACCTCATACTGTTTGAGGTTACCACCAAAACTGCTCACATCGGCAACACCCGGTGTGCCCAATAACTGGCGGCGGATGATCCAGTCCTGTATGGACCTGAGTTCTGTAAGGTCATATTGTTGTTCATACCCTGGCTTGGGCCTCACTACATATTGGTAGATCTCACCCAATCCTGTTGTGGGTGGTGCCAATGAAGGCAGTCCCGCATCCGGAGGGATCTGGTCCTTTACCTGTATCATTCGCTCTGCCATCTGTTGGCGGGCCCAGTAAATATCAGTCTCGTCATTGAATACAACGGTTACCACCGACAAACCAAAGCGGGAAATGGAACGCATTTCAGTCAGGCCAGGAATATTGGCGCTGGCCTGCTCAATGGGGAAGGTGATCAATCGCTCCACCTCAGGGGCTGCAAGGGTGGGCGAAACAGTGATCACCTGTACCTGGTTACTTGTAATATCCGGTAATGCGTCAATGGGTAACCTGGAAACAGAATAAGCACCCCAGCCGATCAGGGCAAATACCAACAGCCCTATGATCAGCTTATTCTGTATAGAAAAGCGGATAATCTTGTTCAGCATAAATTTTTATTACATGATCAATAAAGGAAAAACATATCGATCATGCCTGCCGGGGAGGCTGGAAAATAGAACCCGGGCATTGGTCAGCGGCGAAATTCTGGTGGCGGATATAAAACTCCTGCTTGAACTCAGCCACCTCACGCTTCACTTCTATGGAGAAAGGTGTTTCGAAAACAAAACTGATGGCGGTAAGGCAATCTGCTGTCTTAAAAGGCAGTTGCCTGTCTTTCTGGTAATCACTGTCGGGGTTTTGTTGTGCCTTGTAATGCAACACCAGGAAATCCACCAGGGAAATACCGGGATCTGCCTTCCGGTGCTCACGGAAATGCTCGACAAGAACCGGCAACTTGACCAGCTGGTGCAATTCGGTTTGCGCCAGGGTAAAAAGCAGCAGGAAAAATATGGTGACCCTTGTCTTCACTGTGTAAATATACTAAGCACAGTCCCAACAAGACAATGATTTTTATCAGTTACGCCCTATGATATAACGAAACCCTACAAACAACCTTCTTCCCTGGTTGGGTGCATATACATAATTAGGGTCAAAAGTTAAGGCATAGGGATTCTCCGGCGTAGCCAATACAGTGCCATTGGCATCATACTGTACCTGCTTGTCAAATGGATCATGGGCCCTGGCGATCAGGAAGGGGTTACCCCTATCTGGAGTGAAATCAAAAAGGTTCTTGATGCCACCATACCATTCCATACCATTACTGAACTTGCGGTTCACCTGGATATTCTGCAATGACCATACCGGTGAGCGGCCATCACGGGGATCGAGGTCGGATAGCAATGGCAACAACATGGGTCCATAAACATTCCCGGTATAATCCAAGCCCCAGCCCGATTTCCCGAAACTATAGGAGACGGTCCAGGTGGCCGACCATGACTCCGTCAGCAACTGCCTTTCAGCAACCCTGTTCCCCTGGTCATCTTTTGAATTGATCATCACATCCTGGAGGTTGCCCCCAAGGGTTACCTTCAGCCGGTTAACGAAGCTGGCATCTGCCTGGATGCTTACTCCCCTCGAAACGGAACTACCGTCAAGGTTCTGGTAGATGATTTTATTGGGGTCTGTAGTATAATCTGGAATGATCCTGTTGGTAAAATACGTATACCAGGCTGCCGCATCGAGGTGGAGGAAACCACCAGCCCAGGAGAACTTCCGGGAATAGTTCAGGTTAAGGTTATAGCTCCTTTCCGGTTCCAGCGCCCCGACCAGCACTACCTCACGGGCACCCGTAAGCGCAGCATGGTCTTCGGTGAAGAGGTTTACCACCCTGAAACCTGATCCGGCATTCACCCTCAGCTGGTCTTTGTCGGAAACGGCCAGTTTAAGGGCAAAACGCGGCGTGAATATGAAGCCATGACGGGGGTCATGGTCCAGCCTGGCTCCCAGCAGCAGGTTATGGCGGCCATGGATGCTCGTTTCCTGCTGCAGGAAGATGCCGGGGATCGCTACCTTGTCGGGTCGGTTATCCTTTCCATTCCCATCAAGTGTGGCGGGCGTATTATCGTCATAATAGGTATAACGAATGGCTGCGCCAGCCAGCAAATTATGCTTCCCCGACCAGGGCTTGTCCCAGGTAATTTGTGCGAATCCTACTGACTGGTCGGCGTTGTACAGGGTATTGCCATAGGCAGAACGCTGGCGATGGTAATTATAGGAATAGGAAAAGATCAATTTTTCTGTTGTTGGTAACTGGTAGTTTCCCAGCAGCTCAAAACGCCTGGTACCGATCTGCTCCCCATAGATGGAGTCACCACCCCTGAACTCCCGCGTCCATTGCATTTCACCCCCCCACCGGTCTTCCCCAACCAGTCGGAAGGCCAGCGCAGCCTGGCGGTCCTTCTGCCGGTTCCAGCTCAGCTTGTTGAAAACAGACAACCTGTTTTGCAAAGTGATATCAGTAAAATTATCCCCGTTCTTATCGAAGCGATGGGTAAAGTTGAAGTAATTCATCCCGGCGAGGGCATGCACCTTTTTTCCCAATGAATACCTGAGGCCAAGGTCAATATTATGTTCCAGCCAGCTGGTGGTTGAAACATCCGCTGCGAAAACCGGCGCCTTCCTGGGATTGCGCGTAATGACATTGATAAGTCCACCTATGGCTTCAGAACCATAAAGGGAAGAGGCAGGGCCTTTCACCACTTCCACCTTCTCAATCAACGATGCCGGTATACCTTGCAGTCCATATACGGTCGACAGGCTGCTGACAATGGGCATACCATCGATCAATACCATGGTGTAGGGGCCTTCCATCCCATTGATATGGATATCTCCAGTATTGCAGACATTACAATTCAGCTGGGGCCTCACCCCGTTCACCAATTGGAGCGCGTCGAACAAGGTTGGCGTAGGGTTCTTCTTAAAGAACTGGGGCGAGTATACTTCCACGGGAACCGGACTGGCAGAACGCTGCACTGCCCTTAAGGTACCGGTTACCACCACTTCATCCATGGCATCCTTTCGGGGACTTAGTTCAACCATTACCAGACCGGTATCCGGAACCGCGAGGATCATGGGCAGATAACCTGTTGCAGTAACAGCCAGGCTATCCTGCCTATCGGCAACCAATAAACGAAAACCACCATTCGATGCCCCCACCACAGTCCTGCCATTGCTGGCAACCCTGATGGTGGCGGATGGTATTGGCTGCCGGGAGAGATTGTCCACTACAGTGCCGGACACCCACTTATCCTGTGCACATAGGCCGGAACACACAACAAGCATTAACAGTATGAAACAATATCGAAACATTTTTAGGCTCGTCTAAATTATATTTTAGACAAATTTAATGCAGATTATAATATCAACCTAATACAATAAGCCCCCCCCCTGTTTGCATTTTTTTATAATATTTGGCAGGCTGGCACGTTTTTGGAAAAAGAGCTGTTATGAAACATGCGGACAAATTCTTCCTGGCGGCTATTTGCACCTCCCTCGTGATGTTGTACTCCATCTTCGTTTGGCTGGCCTGATCAGCTGACTGGTGATCGGAGGCCGGACATATCATCCCGGTCTGCTATCTTTAGGGCATGGAAACGACCATCAGGCCAATCAATCCGGGCGATAACCAAAGGATGGCGCAGATCATCAGGACAGCACTGGCAGAATTCGGTGCGAACAAGCCCGGCACGGTCTATTTTGACGAATCAACAGACCATCTTTATGAGCTATTCCGGGAGCCGGGTAGCGCCTATTTTATTGCTGAAGAGAACGGGGAACTATTGGGCGGGGCTGGCATCTTCCCCACCCCGGGGCTTCCGGAAGGGCATTGTGAATTGGTGAAAATGTACCTCGACAGTAAGGCGAGGGGTAAAGGACTTGGGGGTAAAATGATCAGCCATTGCCTGTCAACTGCAAAAGCCATGGGCTATACCCATATTTACCTGGAGACCATGCCGGAACTCAGGAAAGCAGTGAGTGTTTATGAGAAATTCGGGTTTCAGTACCTCAACGGTCCGATGGGCAACTCAGGCCATTTTGGTTGTGATGTCTGGATGCTAAAATCACTAAAGGATACCTGACCGCAAATGAATAATAGGTAAAAAGCCTGTCCATGTAGAAGGGACAGGCTTTTTACCTATATCATGATCACTTCCCGTTCGACCGGTAAGTATCCACGATCTTCCGGGGACTCAAGTAGATCTGGAATCCGATCCGCAGGGAAAACCCGCCATTTGCAGATTCACCACTATACTTGGAGTTAATATAACCGGCTATGGTTTCTATGGCCACATGTTCATTGACAAAGGCTGCCAGGCCAGGCCCGATAAAGAACTCACCGCCATTTGATGTTGTTGAGCTCTCCCCGTTTTTAGCTTTAATACTGGTAAAATTATACTCTACCAATCCGAATGGACGTAGGTTGTTCTTGCCAAAATAATACCGCACAAAGGGACCAATACCCAGTGTAGTCAATTCAAGGTCCCCTGACTTATCATACGAAAGCCTGACATTGCCACCCATTGCAAAATTCCTGGCGAAAAAATATCCGGCATTAGGCGTCAGGGAAATAGTGGTGTTCCTGGTGGTATTCAGGGTGAAATTTCCCCCAACCAGCCAATCCCCTTTTTCGGTCTGGCTGAAAGCATTGGCAGATCCCAGTAATCCTAGCAGTAAAGTACAAACGTAAATGAACTGTCTTTTCATAAGCGATTTTTTATTTTACAAATGATCGCTACTTCACAGTTAACCTTAATCCCCATTGAGATTGGTGGCCACCACCTCATATAAGCCACTGAACAGGTAGGTCTTGCCTGTACCCAGTTCCTTGCATTGGTATCTTTTACGAAGTTTCTTACCCTTCTGGAAAATCCGGCCGCCATCGATGGCAAAAACCGTTCCCTCCGGTAGCTCCTCAACGGTCATGGTGCGACGGTCGGGATGGTCATACTTCCTCAGGATACGCATCAGGTTTTCATCAGAGCAGCTGCTGGCCGGCAGGTTGTGCAGGCTTTTGTACAATGTTGCTTCAACATCAGGAGGAAAGAATTGTTTACCAAGGAACTCCTTTAGCAGTATGCCATAGATATCCTTCCATTCTCGGCCATGGGCAGCCACCCGATTACCAAATTGCACAAAGGTCACCAGGTGGGCCAATTCGTGCACAAGGGTAATGAGGAAAGCATAGGGATTCAGGTTGCCATTCACACTGATCCGGTGGTTCCTGCCCCTGAAGGCATGCCGGTAATCGCCCAGGACAGATTTTCGCTCACGGGTTACGGTTAGATGTACCTGGTAGCGCTGCAGGTAATGGGCTACCATTGGGTAAGAACCCTCCGGCAGAAAATGCTGCAACTGGTGAAGGGGATATTCGTTCCGGGGCATGCAGGGATCAGGCCTTGGGTTGTTTTAGTACCACACGAAGTTCCAGTGCCGTATACACCAGGTAAAGTCCCATACAGGCAAACAGTGCCGGTTTATTCACCTGGTCCCTGGCTATGTAGATATAAACAAAAGCTGCAATAACACAGCCGAAAAGTTTCAGCATCATGCTGCCGTAGACATTCCGCAGGAACATCTGGGTGGAACTGGTCTCCATTCCCCTTTTATACATGTAAAAGGTGATGATGGAGATCAGGAAGAGCAGGATATTCCCCCCTTGCAAAACGGAGGTATCCATTCCCCATTCCTGGAACCTGGCTTTTAACCCAATGGTAATGGTATTGATAAGGATGAAGAACAAAGCTATTGGCAAGAAAGCGCGGCGGGTGCTGCTGGTCTTATTTTCCATCGGATCTTTTTCCTGTTTCTTTGATTAGTTTGAATATGGTAACCCCAATGACCAGCAAAGGTAAGGTCCAGACAAATAAAGGCATAGACCATTTGAGCCGGTCATCTAACCAGATACCGGCCCAGATAGCCAATCCAAGGGCAACCATCAGCTGGGTGCCCAATCCAATATAATGCAGCCAGTTCTTAGGGTCAGGCTGCGTTGGAGGCTTTCTGTTTTTCATTCATTGCGGTGGATTTCTCCCCGGCATTGCCCATATGACAACCTCCGTTAAAGGTAGCAGCGGGTTCTACCTGCAGCTTTCCTGCATGTATATTCCCGTTTACCACTGCACTGGCTTTCAATTGGAGCAATTCCTTCACCTTGATGGTGCCTGTTACCTTGCCCATGATATCGGCCTGAGTGCCAATGATGTCCCCTTCTACGATGCCGTTGGCGCCGATCACTACCTTGGCCGTAGTGTTGATGTTTCCGATCAGGTGCCCGTCAATGCGCAGGTCGCCGTTGCTGTTGATGTCCCCTTTCAGGGTTGTTCCATTGCCGATCAGGCTGGTGCTGTTTCCGCCGGTCTCATTAGCGAATTCAGTCTTGGATTTACCGTTGAACATAGTTTTGGATTTAATCTGTGGTCGTTTCCGCAGGTGGAATATTTAAAGATGTCGTATCCAGTTTGATGGTCGCTTCGCCCTGCAATACCCCTTTGATGGTCTGCAGGTACTGATCCTTGTACTGCATGGCCTGTTCCAGCGAATCGGTCCTGATCTTCAACTGCCTCAACTCCCTGGTGGCACTGGCACTGCCATAGCCGGGGATATATAGTTTCAGCGGTGTGAAAACGATCAGGGCCACCGTCAGGCCGGTCAACAGCACAAAGATCGAACTCAGCATGATGTACACGCTCAAACGGCTCAGTTTGAACGTCACCACCTCCTCGTACGTATCATCATTCATCACTACCAGTCGGTACCTGTTACGTAAACGCTTAAGTGTGGTATTGGTATTGCTTTCGGCCATGAAATTGTTAAAAATTTAATCTCCAAACAGGGCACAACTTACAGAAAAAACGGAGCCAAAATATTTGGGTATCTTTAAAATAATTTTCTTGACAATCAGTTTATATCAATTTAGTTTGCGCGGATGAATCTTCCCCACAGCCATAAATTCACCCTTATCCTTCTCTCCTGCCTGTTCTTCCAACTGATGGCCAAGGGGCAACCCACCCTTGACCCCGACCTGAAGAAACCGAAAAAATTTGAAAACAGGGTACTGGGGGCAGAAAAGACCGCCACCACCAAATTCAAGCTGCCCAGGCGCTTCATCCAGAATACCGTTACCCATTACAACTATTATTTCAACGCCCAGACCAAGATCGACCAGGTTCTGGAAGCGGTAAAGGCCCAGCATACCGACCGCTATGCCTCCCTGCTCCCCTTCTATAATTATACCCTGGAACAAACTGCCGAGGCCAGGGTGGAACTGGATTCTGTGATTTATAAGGTAACGGCCGGGGTGTTACTGCACGACCTGCGCAGCGACTGGATGGATAACCTTTACCTGCTCCTGGGACAGGCCTACTTTTACAAGAACCAGCTGGATTCCGCCTATATCTCCTTCCAATACATGAACTATGCCTTCTCCCCCAAAGAGGAGGATGGTTACGACAAAGTGATTGCGAGCAATGCCAATGAAGGGGGCAGTAATATGGTGGTATCCACCGTTGAAAAGCGGAATATCATCAAGCGCACTTTCTCCATGCCGCCCAACCGGAACGAAGCACTGGTTTGGCTGATCCGTACCTTCCTGGCCGGCAATAACCTTGGTGCCGCCTCCACCATGATACAGACCCTGCGTAATGACCCGGAATTCCCAGAACGCCTGCAACCCCAGCTGGCAGAAGTGACCGCCAATTATTTCTATCTCCAGGAGCAATACGACAGCGCAGCCTTTTACCTGGAAAAAGCACTGCCCGTTGCCCAGACAAAAGGAGAAAGGGCCAGGTGGGAATACCTGCTCGGCCAGCTCTACGACCGGGCCGGTAAACCAGAGGCCGCCCGCAACGCCTTCCTGGAATGCATCAAACATACCATGAACCCTGTAATGGAAGTGGCGGCCAGGCTGCAAGCCAGCCAGCAGATCAGGGGCCCAGAGGATGTGAACTGGAAAGAAGCTGTTGAAGAACTGAAAAAGATGGCCAAAAAGGAACGCTACACGGCTTACCGCGACCTCATCTATTATACCATTGCCCGCATCGAGATCAACCAGAAATTATACCCCGATGCAGAGGCAAGCCTGCAGAAGAGTGTGAAATATTCCATGAACAACCCTGAGCAGAAAAGTACCTCCTACCAGTTGCTCGGGGATGTGGCCATGCAAAACCATCATTATGTAGCTGCCAGCACTTACTACGATAGTGTCGATGTAACCCTGATGGCAGAGACGGAGGCCATGGACTTTGAGAAAAAGCGGGAATTGCTATCCCGCATTGCCGCACAATACCGGATCATTGAAAGGCAGGACAGTCTCCAAAGACTGGCGGCTTTACCCGAAGATGAACGCAAGGCCATTATAAAAAAGCAACTCCGGGTCCTGCGTCGCCAAAGGGGACTGAAGGAAGAGGAAACTACCGTCACCCCGCAGGGAGCAGGCATGTTCACCTCGCTGACTGCCAATACCCCTTCGGACCTGTTCAGCACCTACGATAAGGGGGAATGGTATTTCTATAATACCTCTATGAAGGCAAGGGGCTTTACCGAGTTCAGGACCAAATGGGGCAACCGTCCCAATGTTGATAACTGGAGAAGGGCAGCCAGTATTTCCAATGCCACTTTCCAAAAAGAGACCCCTTCAACAGAAGCCTTACAGCAGGAACCCACACCGGTGGATGAACTGAGTATGGAAGGCCTGGAAAGCAAGATCCCCCTTACCCCTGAGCAAATGCAGGTTTCCAATGATTCCATCCTGATGGCCCAATTCCAGTTGGGGCTAGCCTTACAGGATGGGATGGAGGACTATGACCTGGCCATCCAGACCTATGAAGGGCTGCTGGCAAGGTTCCCCGCCAATAACAGGGAAGCGGAAGTATTGTACAACCTCCACTTTTGCTATAAACAATTAGGAAGGAACGCAGACGCAGCCAGGGTCATGGAACTCATGAACAAATCCTATCCCGGCACCCGTTTCCAGCAAATGGCACAGGACCCTGTTGCCGTCCAGAAGGCAGACAGTGCACAGGTTGAGGCGGCAACGAAAACCTATACTGAGATCTATAACCAATACATTGAAGGGGATTTCACCAATGCCATCGGCAATAAGCAAAAGGCCGACAGCCTCTATGGCGATCATTACTGGACCCCGCAACTGCTTTACATCGAGGCCATCTACCAGGTAAAGACAGGGGCGGATACCATTGCCATAGAGACCCTCACCCAATTGAGGAACAAGTTCCCCGACCACCCACTGGCACTTAAGGCAGAAACCCTTATCGATGTCATTGGCAGGAGGAAGGAGATCGAAGATTACCTGAGGAACCTTCAGATCGAGCGCCCGGCCGAGGATACACCGGTTATCCTTGATGAGGAACCCGTTGCCAAAGCAGATCCCAAAGCCGCCAATATCAAGAAGGCAGAAGGCCAGAAACCGGCTGAGGCAGTAAAGGTGGGGCCTGAAAAGCTCGCCAATAAGAAAGAAGAGCCGCAGGTTTACATTCCCGAGGCAGAGATCAAGGCAGCCAAAAAAGTAGAGGTTGCCAGGGCCAAGCCTGTGGGCATTGATAGTTCCAAGCTGAAAAAGGAAGCACCGGTACTGGCCCCCAAATCGCCCTACACGAGGTTCGCCAACCAGCCGCACCAGGTGATCCTGGTACTGGATAAGGTAGACCCGGTTTATGTGAATGAGGCCAGGAACGCTTTCGACCGCTACAACAGGGAGAATTATTATAACCAAAAACTTCCCGCTGCTGTTGCAAGCCTGACAGACACCATCAAACTGGTGACCATTACCGGCTTCGCTAATGAACAGGCAGCAATAGATTATATAGAGAAGGCCAATCCGCTCACCACCAAGGAGATCATCCCCTGGCTGAAGAAGGACAAGTATGTCCTGTTACCGGTGGCAGAGGTGAACCTTACCCTCCTGATGAACAGCAAGGACCTGAAAGCCTATAAGGAGTTCCTGGAGCAGGTATTCCCGAACCGGTTCAAATAATGTAACTTCCAACTTAACCCATTGCGGAACAATCAGTTTTAATATTTTCGGGCCTGGTTTTTGCCTTTAAAACATACGAGAGAGACATATATGAAACATACCGTACAAGTTTTCTGGAAAATTGTCCTTTGGGGTTTTGCAGCCTTCGTACTATTGCTGCTGCTGATCAACTTTGGCATTTTCGGCAAGCTTCCATCCCTTAGCGAATTGGAGAACCCTTCTGTCCTTCAGGCAACAGAAGTGTATGCCTCAGATGGCACACTGATGGGCAAGTTCTACCGCGATAGGGGCAACAGGAGCAATGTTGACTATAATGATATTTCCAAGCATGTTGTCAATGCCCTGGTGGCCACCGAAGACGAACGCTTTTATGACCATTCCGGTATCGATGGCCGTTCTGTGGCCAGGGCGGTGATCTTCCTGGGCCGCGAAGGCGGTGGTTCTACCATTACCCAGCAGCTCGCCCTGAACATGTTTTCGGAAAGGGCCAGGAACCCGATCACAAGGGTGATCCAGAAACTGAAGGAATGGATCATTGCCATCAAACTGGAAAGGAATTTTACGAAGGAAGAGATCCTGACACTCTACCTGAATACGGTACCCTTCGGTGAGAACGTATATGGTATCCGCAATGCGGCCCTTACCTTTTTCCAGAAGGAACCCGACCGCCTCAACGTTGAAGAGGCCGCTGTCCTGGTGGGCATGCTGAAAGGCAATACCATTTACAATCCCCGTAAGAACCCGAAGGCTGCAGTGAACCGAAGGAATGTGGTGCTGGACCAGATGGTAAAGAACAACTACCTCACCGAAACCAAGGGTAAGGAACTGAAGCTAAAGCCGATCGCCCTCAACTACAAGAAGCAGGATGAGAATGCCGGCCTCGCCCCCTATTTCAGGGAGGTCCTGAGGGATGATATCAAGAAATGGTGTAAGGAACACACCAATCCCGCTACCGGCGACCCTTACGATATTTACAAAGATGGCCTGAGGATCTATACTACCATCAACCCCAGGATGCAATTGTATGCCGAAGAGGCCGTGGCCAAGCATATGCCTGTACTGCAAAAAGCCCTGAACGCCCAGTCATCTGTGAAGAAGGGAGCCGTTTGGAATGGTCGCAATAATGTGCTGGAATCAGCCATGAAAAACAGCGACCGCTGGGAAAACATGAAGGAGGATGGCGCCAGTGACGAAGAGATCAGGGCCAGTTTTAAGCAGAAGGTCCAGATGAAGGTATTTGCCTGGAACTCCAAGCGTGAACTCGACACCATCATGACCCCGCTGGACTCCATCAAGTACCACCGCCAGATGTTGCAGACCTCCTTTATGGTGATGGATCCCATAACCGGCGAGGTGAAGGCCTGGGTAGGGGGAATTGATTTCAAGAACTACAAGTACGACCACGTTAATATCAATACCAAGCGCCAGGTGGGTTCTTCCATCAAGCCCTTCCTGTATTGCCAGGCCATTGAAGAGGCAGGCTTTACCCCTGAAACACCAGTGCCCAACGTGGCCCAGAACTTCCCGGGTTTTGGTATGGTACCGGCCAAGGGAGAATGTAAAGGCAATACGGTTTCCATGGCCAGCGCCCTTACCTATTCCCTGAACTGTGCCACAGCCTACCTGATGAAGCAGGTGACACCAAAGCGTTTTGTGGATTTCCTCCACAATATCAATATCAAGACGGAAATGGAAGCCTATCCTTCCATCTGCCTTGGCGCCGTTGACCTGTCCATGTACGAGATGCTTTATGGCTATACCATGTTCGCCAACAGGGGCTTCAGCACTGAACCCGTTTACATCACGCGGATAGAAGACCGTAATGGCAACGTTCTGGAATCCTTCCAGCCTAAGATGAACCAGGTGATCAGCGAAGCTGCAGCCTATACCATGGTGAAGATGCTGGGTGGTCCCGTTGAAATGGGTACTGCAAAAGGCCTAAGGGCCAGGTTGGGTGCCGCTGAAATGGGCGGTAAAACAGGTACCACCAACGACAATGCCGATGCCTGGTTCATAGGTTTCACCCCCCAGTTGCTGGGCGGCACCTGGATCGGTTGCGATGACCGCTTCATCAGGCTGGAAAGCGGCCTTGGTTATGGTGGCCAGGCCGCCAGGCCGATCTGGGAATATTTTTTCCAGAAGGTTTATGCCGATAAGACCCTGGGTATTGATAAGGAGGCCAGGTTTGTCCAACCCGAGCAAATGCGGAACGAGACCATGTTCGACTACATGAATATCATTGACCAGGCTCCACCGCCCGGTGCCGAGGGAGTTGACCAGGGTAATGGCCAGGCAGATGACTACCTCTCCGTTCCCGACACCAGCAATGTACCAGTAGAATCCCAACTCAATCCGGAAGAAGAGAATATTTTGAAAGAGGCCAAGGGCAACAATAAGGAAGAAAAGAAAGCCACCAACAAGCCTGCCGTCCAGGAGCCGCCTAAGGAAGAAAAGAAGAAAGGACTATTCAAAAAAATCTTCGGTGGAAAGGATAAGAAGAACGGCGAATGATCCAGGCCGGATCAATTAAATGAATTCAAAAGCTTACTTGAAAATCATGGCAAATGCCCCCAGTTGGGGGCATTGCTATTTGGGTTGACACTTTATTTATTAATCCAAGAACCAGGCAGTTCCCATAACTCCTTTCTCCTTCCTGTAACAGATTTTGTATTGAAACAATGCACCCGAAAAGGTTCGGTTACCCTTTAGGGGAACGGGAAATCCAGCTCATTATATCACAAATAAAATCGGCTGCCCCGGAGAACGGGACAGCCGATTAAGTTATCTGATGACCAGTTTGGATTACTGGCTTACTTTGAATTCAACCCTACGGTTCTGGGCGCGACCGGCAGCATTTGCGTTATCGGCAACCGGCTGATCCTGGCCATAACCAACAGCATTCAGGCGATCTGCAACTACACCCTTCTTCACGAGGTAAGCTTTAACAGCTTCAGCACGCTTCTGGCTAAGTGTCTGGTTAAGTTCTGCCTTACCGGTATTATCGGTATGACCACCGATCTCCACCTTCAACTGGGGGTATTCTTCATTCAGGATCCTTGCAGCCTTATCCAGTTCCTTCTTGGCAGCAGCAGTCAGGGCAGCGCTACCGGTTACAAACTGAACATTGGATGCGTTGAACTTCGAAGTTTCCAGCTTGGGACATCCGCCATTATCAGCAGGGCCGGCGATATCAGGACAACGGTCTTCTTCATCGTTCACACCATCATTATCACGGTCAGGAATAGGACAACCCTGGTAACGGGCCAGACCGGCAACCTGGGGACACTTGTCTTCCTCATCGTTCACGCCATCGTTATCACTATCAGGAATAGGACAACCCTGGTAGCGGGCGATACCGGGAACATCAGGACACTTATCATCTTTATCAGCTATACCGTCGTTATCCTTGTCAGGGCAACCGTTCAGGGCTACCAGTCCGGGTTCAGTAGGACAAGCGTCGACTGAATCCACAATGCCATCCTTATCCGTATCCAGTACAATTGGCGGAGGAGGCGGAGGCAGTACCTTAGGCTGTTTGGGCTTACCGATATTACCGGCAATACCTATGCTGTGGTAGAAATGGTTAGCGGTGGTATTGGTAACCTTCATGCGGTACTGTGAATTGATCAGCAGGAAAGCTTCATCATAAAAGTTCACCTGGAGACCAACACCAACAGGCACGATAGCTCCCCAATAACCTTTCCACTTAGAGGCGGCAATACCTGCGGAAAGATAGGGGCTCACCCAATATTTATCCGGAACCATCTTGGCATGAACCATGGCATCCCATTCGAAAAGGGCTTCGCTATTGCCAGTGGAAGTCCTGTTGGGTACAGGGTAATCCACAAAGGAAACGCCAAGGGTTGTAGAGAAATCGAAGGTATTGGTCAGGCCTTTCATGTAGTTAACGCCAAAACCAAATTTGTGCTCGTTGAATTTAGCCCATTCCCCATTTTCCAGAACATCACTTAATGAGGATTCTTTGATACGCTGCGGGGTTTGAAAGTCGTTTCCAAAGAAATGGATTCCAATAGCAGGACGCTTTTTGTACTCATAGTCCTGGCTGAATGCAACAATTGAAATGCTGCACAGCGCGAACAATGACATAAAAATTTTCTTCATAATGCAATGTTTATATGCTGGCGCAAAAATAGAGCGCGGATTCGAAGAACAAAAATTATTAATTCGTCATCTCACCGCTATCCGCTTCCGGCTTTTTCTTCCCCAGGACTTCCACTTTTACCTTGGTCAGGCCCCTGCTAAGGTAGCCAAGTTTGGCGGCAGCAGCCCCGGAAAGGTCCACCAGGCGGGTATTCCTGTGGTGGAGACGGTCATTTACCTTGACTACAACAGTTCGCCCGTTACGAAGGTTCGTTACTTTTATCCATGTGCCTAACGGAAGACCATTATGCGCAGCTGTGAACTTCTTGCTATCATATAGTTCACCACTGGAAGTTTTCCTGCCATTGAACTTGGCAGCATAATAACTGGCGGTTCCATATTGTACCTTGGCGGTATTGGCCTTTCTTTTGGCCGCCGGGGGACTGGCAAAACCGGTATCTACCAGCTTCCCATCCTGGGAACGACCGGCAACCGGGGCCATCAGCCCAATGGCCAGGGTTAATCTTGACAGGATTTTCATAGTATCAGTTTATAGGTTTGGATAGGAAATGACGCTCTACCAATAGCCGGTCCTCGCCATAGATATCCTCAAAAAACCTGATCTTCCCATCAACAGCCTCCACGGTAAAATAGCGGATAAATATGGGCACCCTCGGGAAATTGCTGACTACATGCTTCTCCTGGCGCTGGATCCAGGCCCTTAGGGTGTCGGTATGGTAGGTAATGGTATCGTCCCTCACCAGGAAATGGGAGAGCTTTTCCCAGTCCTGTACCCTTACACAGCCATGGCTCAGGGCCCTGGAGGAACGGGAGAACAGGCCCCGGGCATTAGTATCATGCAGGTAAACCGCATATTTATTGCGGAAATTGAACTTCATTACCCCCAGCGAATTATCATCCCCCTGGCGCTGCCTTAACAGGTAGGGAAAATTGGTCTTGCTCAATTTTGACCAATCAATATTGGCAGGATTGATCACACTATCATACTTATCCACTACCATCAGGTTCTGCTTTGCCAGGTACCTGATATCCTTCTGGATCTTTGGCAACATCTCCTTAAAGATGATACTATAAGGTACCGTCCATTGCGGGTAGGTAATAAAGTTCACCACTTCACTATTCAATACGGGTGTCCTGTTCTTCGGCGTACCCACGATCACCTTTGAGCGGAAAGCAATACTATCCCCATCCATCACGGTCAGTTGGTAAGCCGGGATATTGACCCAGAGGTAGGTCAGGGGCATTTGTTCCGGCAATTGGCGGTAACGGTCAAGGTTAACCGCGATTCTGCGGAACTTGTCCCAATCGGTGGAATTGAGGCTCTTAACGGTCTGGTCCCCTACCCGACCGGTGGTCCGGATGCCTTTGGATTTCTGGTATGACCTTACTGCATTGAAGAAAGTGGTACTGTCGCTGATCTCCCATGAAGGATTCAACAAACCGGATTCCTGTAATCTTTGGGCCACCTGTTGCACAAGTGCTATGGAGTCCTTGTTCGGGTACTGTATATAGGTATACTCCCTGAATTTCACCGAATCGAGGAAAGCCGGCAATGCGGCCCTTATGGCCTTGTAATCCGGGTGTACCGGTTCAAGGGATTCCAAAACACCAACGATATTACCCGATGACAGGGAAGATCGCAGTTGCTGCAGGTAGAAATCATCATTGATGAGTGAATCATTGCGCAAGGTCACGCTATCGCGTTGGAGATGTCCCTGTTTCAGGTGGCGGGCCATCTGGAGAAAGCCATCACTCAACAGAAGGTCGGCCCTGCACCAAAGGGCGATATTCTTACGGGCAAGGGTATCCGTAACGATCTTGTTCCGGATAGCAAGCAAGGCGGGTAAATGGTAATCAGAAGGGAATAACCCGAAAAGTTTCGCCTTGCTGATCATGAAAAAAAGGGAATCCCCTGATGGCTTCCACCGGTCCCCCTCACTCCATAAAGGCTGGTAATTATTCTCTTCATAAATGGTCGACAACAAGGCATAATTGGGCAGCCGCACAGAATCATTCAATTTACCCTTTTCTTCATCGAGGTAACTGACCAGGTCCCTGATCTGTTCATGCGCTTTGGCCTCTGCCTGCTCAGGTTCCTTTACGATCACCACTTCTTCAGGAGGCTGGGAACCTGAGGGGTTGCCACAGGCAAACAGGAACGCAAGTCCCGAAACGATCAACAAGGCAGGCAGGCATTTTTTCAAACTGTCAAAATTTATTTTCATCAATGGGCAACACAGAATCATTATTTTCCATGACGGAAACGACCACACATGTACAATATAATTATTCGCTATCAATTGTCCCTATTGGCCATACTCTTTTTATCCACCCCTGTCATTGGCCAATCCGTTTCTGCTTATGGTGTCCCGGTATGGAAAGATGCAAAAAAATACCGGGAAGTTGCGAGGGCCGACAGTAACCACCTGATGGTCAATCTTGCAAAAGCCATACCCGGCTTGCCATTCGACCTCCGCTATGCTACTGAAAATAATTTTACCGGGAAGAAATTATACCCCGGCAAGCCTGCTACCAGCTATCTCCGTTTACCAGCAGCAAGGGCTTTGGCAAAAATCCAGTCCTCATTAATGGAAAAGGGTTATTCCCTGAAGGTGTTTGATGCCTACCGGCCCTATTCCGCTACCGTGGTGATGTGGGAACTGGTGCGGGATGAACGATATGCCGCCAATCCGGCCAAGGGAAGCGGACATAACCGTGGGCTGGCCATTGACCTAACTATTATCAACAACCGAAACGGCAAGGAATTGGATATGGGGACAGGCTTCGACAATTTCACCGATACTGCCCACCATAGTTTCACCAACCTGCCGCAGGAGGTCATCCAAAACCGGAAACTGCTGCGGGAGGTGATGGAAACGAATGGATTCAAGGCGCTTGAAACGGAATGGTGGCATTACTATTGGCCAAACGACAGGAATTATCCCATTATGGATATCGGGTTTGGCAAACTGCATTGAACCAAATATGAGTCAACAGCAAAAGAATAAAAGGGAATCTATTGCAGACCTCAATTCAATTGTTCTACTTCAACTACCGCATCCAGGTTGATGGGGCCATAAATATGGGGGAAAGTATCCAGCGTTGATGGTGACCATTCATGAATGAGGCGGCTCGAAAGCTTTGCAGGATCAATGGTCAGCTTGACCAAACCCTTCTTTCCGGCATAGTAGCGATCCAATACACCGGCAACCTGCGCGGACTCAGAACAATGGATAAAACCTTCTTTGTGGAGGGATTCCGTTACATATTCGCCATTGGCCTTTGCTTTTTCCCAGTCCTCCCTAAATGTTATATGATAGATCATTTCTTTTAATCGTTTTCGTTAGTAATTATTTCCATACCCTTGGAATGGCATTCACCTGCATCATCAGGTCGGCCAGCACCATGGCCGTAACAGCCTCCAACACCACAGGCACTCGAAGGGCAATACAGAGGTCATGTCTTCCCTTGACAGAAAAGGTTTCCTGTTCGCCGGTCTCCCAGTTCAGGGTCAGCTGGTCCCTGGGCGTTGAGGAGGTCGGTTTAATGGCGATCCGGAACACCAGTTCGTTACCATTGGTGATACCTCCTACCACTCCACCGGCATGATTGCTCCGGGTATGTCCCTGCATGTCCTCAATTGGGTCATTATGCTCTACCCCAAACATCCTCGCTGCAGCAAAACCGGTACCGAACTCAATTCCCCTCACGGCAGGAATGGCAAATACCGCATGGCTGATCAGCGATTCCACGGAATCAAAGAAAGGTTCACCCAAACCTGCAGACAACCCATTCACCCTGCATTCTACGATTCCTCCAATGGAGTCCTTCGCATCAATGGCTTTTTGCAAGCCGGCTTCAATATCCGGCTCCCCGCCAATTTCCAGGATCCTGGCTTCCACCTTAATGGCCCCCAGCAACTTTTTGGCGATCACCCCTGCAGCAACCAAGCCAACAGTCAGCCTGCCGCTGAAATGCCCTCCGCCCCTGAAATCCTCAAAACCCCCAAATTTCTGGTGGGCAACCATATCGGCATGTCCCGGACGGGGAACGGCCCTTTGCTTTTCATAATCGCCGGAGCGGGTATTCTTGTTCTCAAACAGGATGGTCATGGGCGCACCTGTAGCATGCCCATTGAACAATCCGGTCTGGAATATCGGTAGGTCATCTTCCTTCCTGGGTGTCGTGCCTTTTTGCACTCCTCCCTTACGGCGTTCTATATCCACCAGGAAATCTTCCAGCGCCAGGGGAAGTCCAGCCGGCACCCCATCCAGGATCACCCCCACACCAGGGCCATGCGATTCCCCTACAATGCTTACCCGAAATAATTTGCCAAATGAATTCATACAAGATATCTGTTTACAGGGACCCCATCGGATCCCATATGCTGCCAAAGTAAATGCAATTGTGCCTACTCCTTCCTGCTATCTTATCCTTCCCCAACCAGCAGGCTGACCGGAACAAGATAGGCATTACTGCTTATTCCATTAAATATCCTATTTACGGCATCCTGCGCAATATTGTTTGCCGAATGATAATTGCCCTTCCCCTTATCAGTTGATCAGGACAGATGCGCCCAACAAGCCTATATGT
Organism: Flavihumibacter rivuli; assembly: GCF_018595685.2. Classification (NCBI taxonomy): domain Bacteria; kingdom Pseudomonadati; phylum Bacteroidota; class Chitinophagia; order Chitinophagales; family Chitinophagaceae; genus Flavihumibacter; species Flavihumibacter rivuli. Next base: position 540,888 of record NZ_CP092334.1, on the reverse strand, counting down.
CGGTAGAAATCAGGATAGGATTTATTGATCGCTTCCGCGCATTCAATATGGGTTGGGCCATCTGCACACAAACCCGCGACTGCGCAGGCCATTGCAATCCGGTGGTCGTGATGGGAATGAACGGTGGCGGCTTTCAGGCCGGTACCACCCTTGATGATCATCAGGTCATCCTGTAAAGTGATCTCAATACCCATTTTGCCAAACTCTTCCTGGAGGGTCAGGGCCCGGTTGCTTTCCTTGTGTGCCAAACGATTAACCCCTTCAATGACCGTGGTTCCTTCGCAGCAGGCGGCCAGGGCAACCAATGGCGGAAAGAGGTCAGGGCAATCCGTAGCATTGAAATGAAAGGCCTTGAGCGGAAGCTTACGCATTTCGATATGTTCCGGCGTTATGCTCATGCCTGCACCACAACTCATCAGGGCCTGCAATACTGCCTTATCCGCCTGGGTGGAGAAAACATCCAACCCCTTGATGGTAATGTTACCGGCAATGGCACCTGCCACCAATAAGAAGGCTGCGCCACTCCAATCGCCTTCAACGGTATAGGTCCGTTGAACATTGGTATTCAACCGGACAGGCTGATCATCAAAATAGAAGGATTCATAGTTCCTGTTCTCCGGCACTTTCAGGCCAAAAGCCTTCATTACTGCCAGCGTAAGGTCCACATAAGGCTTGCTCTTCAGGTTGGTAACATGGATGGACACATTCTTTGCACCCGCTGCCGCATAGGCCATGAGCATGCCTGTAAGGAACTGGGAACTGAGTGACCCGTCGATGGTGATATCAGCGGGTTGCAATGGCCCCTTGATACCCAGTGGTAATCTTCCCTGGTTGGTACTGGTCTCCACTTGTAATTGCGGGAGTACGGTATCAAAAAAATCCATGGGCCTGGATACCAGGCTGCCTTCACCGGTAACGGTGATCGGAGTATTGTTCAACGCAACGATAGGGGTGAACATCCGGATACCAAGGCCACTCTCCCCGCAATGCACCTGCGAATCACGGGCATGTACACCCGCACTTTTTACTTCCAGGGTATCTTCAACTGCACGAACTTCTGCACCCAGGGCCTGTATCACCCCAAGGGCAGCCTTGTCATCATTGCTATGACCGGGGTTACGGATGACGGTGGTACCTCCCGCAACAAGGGCGGCTGCACATGCCCGCTGCATAGAGCTTTTGGAGGCAGGTGCATAAATATCGCCCTTCAGTGAGGAAGGTTGAATAGTAGCTATCATATTGGTTTAAAGACCTTGATTGATTCGTTCAAAAATTTGTTCAATTTCCTTCAGGGGAAGGGTATGGATAACTCCCTTGCCGATCCGCTGCAACAGGATGTAGTGCAGATGGTCGCGCTCACGTTTCTTATCATGCTTCAATACGGAAAGTACTTTCTCCTTGTCGAACTGAGCATAGGTAGGCAACCCATAGCGATCGATCAACTCTACCACCTTTTCTGCCTGCCTAAATCCAAGCAGGGAGGCTGAGATGTGCGCGGCATAGGTTATACCGATGGCAACAGCCTGGCCATGGGTGAGTTCATACTGGTTCTCCAGGGCATGTGCAAGTGTATGGCCGAAATTCAGCAGCTTGCGATCGCCCTGCTCGGTCTCGTCTTGCTGCACAACTTTGGTCTTCAGCAGCGCATTGCGCTTCACCAATTCTGCCACAGCCTTCTTATTCTTCTGATAATACCCGAGGTCCCTTGCTGCAAGCTCCCGAAACATTGCGGCGTCTTTTATACAACCATGCTTGATGATCTCAGCAAAGCCGTTGCGCCATTCCATATCAGGCAGGGTTGCCAATAAGGAAGTATCAAAGAATAAAAAAGCCGGTTGGCGGATGATGCCCACCATGTTCTTGTACACGCCGACATCAATACCATTCTTTCCACCGATGGATGCATCCACCATGGCCAGAAGGCTGGTTGGGATGAACCCGGTGCGGATACCGCGCATGTATACAGACCCGATATAACCGGCGAGGTCGGTGATCACACCGCCGCCCATGCCTATCAGCGTGGTTTTGCGGTCGGCCTCTAACGCTATCAGTTCATCGATCACGGCATCGGCTGTCTGCTGCACTTTGTATTCCTCTCCTGGTTTCAACACAATGGTCTTCCAGCCCTTCAGCTTATTGCCGTAATGCTGGTAGATGTGTTCATCGGTGAGGATAACACTGTGGGCCTTATCCGCTACGTCCTTCAATCTGGAAAGACTGGCACCGAAATAATATTCCACTGTTGACTGGCCTATCCTGATCTTTTTCTTTTCCATTGATTTGACTGAGTTATTCCTATCCTTATTTGTTTTTTGCCACGAAGGCGCTAAGACGCGAAGTGGCACTAAGCGTCTGGAAGCCTTGAACAGCAAAAGACCTCATCAGGAGTTCATGATCTTGTTCTGGTGGTTGATACTTTCCATGTGAACGGCATCGAAGTAACGGGTGATGAACTCATTGCTCAGTCCAAGTTTTTCACCTTTCTTGAATGCCCGGTCCAGGATCTCGTTCCACCTGTTGGTCTGCAGGATAGTGATATTGTTCTCCTTCTTGTATTTACCGATCTGCTCTGCGATCTTCATCCGCTGGCCCAGGATCTGCATCAGTTCATCATCGAGGTGGTTGATCTGCTGGCGCAGTTTTTCCAATGCCGCGTGGTATGCTTCTGAATCCACATCTTCCCTTCTCCACCTGATGCTGCCCAGCATTTCTGCCAGTTTCTCCGGTGTCACCTGCTGCTTGGCATCGCTCCAGGCATTATCGGGATCGATATGGCTTTCGATCATCAGGCCATCGAAGTCGAGGTCAATGGCTTTCTGTGCAACATCCATGAGGATATCCCTGCGGCCACAGATATGCGAAGGATCGTTCACCATCAGCATATCGGGGTTACGACGCTTCATTTCGATAGCGAGGTGCCACATGGGGGCATTGCGGTATTCGGTATTGCCGTAAGAAGAGAAACCACGGTGGATCAAACCGATCTGCTGGATGCCAGCCTTGGCCACACGCTCAACGGCTCCGATCCAGAGTTCCAGGTCGGGGTTAATGGGGTTCTTGATCAATACAGGCACATCTGCACCACGTAGGGCATCGGCCACTTCCTGCACCGAGAAAGGGTTAACAGTGGTACGGGCACCGATCCAGAGGATGTCCACATCGAAATGGAGGGCATCTTCCACCTGCTTGGCGGTAGCTACTTCAACGGCTACGGGAAGACCGGTGATCTTCCTGGCCTGCTGCAACCAGGGCAATCCCTTGGTGCCAATGCCTTCAAAACTTCCGGGACGCGTACGGGGCTTCCAGATACCGGCCCTCAATACATCCACTTTACCGGTATTGGCCAGCCTTTGTGCTGTTGCCAGTACCTGCTCTTCTGTTTCTGCGCTACAGGGTCCTGATATGATCAGGGGGCGCTTGGACCACGCTTCCTGCGTGATCTGCTTCATGTTTTTTGTTTCGGTTGCTTGCATATGATGGTTGCTATTTATTTTAAAATCCTTTTGATCTTGTTAGCGTTCTCGATCAGTTCACCCAGGTACTCGTAGTTCTCTTTCTCCAGGCATGACTTGAATTTCCTCAACTGGCTGATGTGTTCGTTCAGCACATCCAGTACATTCTCCCGGTTCTGCCTGAATATGGGCACCCACATGGCAGGGTTACTCTTTGCCAGGCGCACCGTGCTTTCAAAACCACCACTCGCCAGTTCGAAAATGGCATCATCTTCCTTCTCCTTCTCCAATACTGTATTAGCCAAAGCGAAGGAAGTGATATGTGAAATATGGCTCACATAGGCCGCGTGCAGGTCATGCGCAATGGCATCCATTTCCAGGAGGTGCATGCCGATCTTGCTATAAGCATGCTTCACCCAATCCACCGCATCCTTATCGCTGTCCTGGGTATCGCAGATCACCACGGCCTTGTTCTCAAATGCTTGTTTAACGGCGGCTTGTGGGCCGCTATACTCCGTACCCCACATGGGATGGGTAGCTACAAAACGTCCACGTTTGGGATGGCCCTTGATGGCCTTTATCAGCTGCGACTTGGTAGAACCCGCATCGAATACGATCTGCTGATCCACCCGGTCCAAAACACCAGGCAACAGCTCCACCATCTTATCAACCGGAATGGCCAGGATGATCACCTCACAGTTATCAATAGCCGCATCAAGGTCCATCATCTCGTCCACCAATCCCAGTTCCCTTGCCTTCTCAGCATGGAAGGGGTTATTGTCTACGCCTATGATACCAGCTGCCAGTCCCTTTTCATTCAGCTGCAGGGCCAGCGAACCGCCAATAAGGCCTACTCCCACTATTGCTATTTTCTTTCTTTCCATTGTTGTGTCACCATTCAGTTTTGTTCAGCAGGTTGGCGAATGGCCTTGGCGATCCGATCCATGGCCTGCTGCAATTTTTCTTCAGGGCTGCACAAACTCACCCTGATAAATCCTTTGCCCGCATCACCAAATATGCCACCGGGCGTGATGAATACATTAGCATTATACAACACCGCATCACTTAGCGCATAACCATCTGCGTAAGTTGACGGGATCTTTGCCCAAACAAACATGCCAACCTGGTTACGGTCGTAATGGCAATCCAGCATGTCCAGCAAACGGAAAACCAATTCCCTCCTGCGGGCATAGATGGCATTAACGCTGTTGTACCAATCCTTTCCCAGGCTCAGCGCCTTTGCAGCCGCCAGTTGCAGGGGAAGGAACATCCCGCTGTCCATATTGCTCTTGAACCGCAGCACTTCATCGATGCGATCCTTTGCTCCCGCCAGCATGCCCACCCGCCAACCGGCCATGTTCTGGCTCTTGCTGAGTGAGTTGAGTTCCAACACCACTTCCTTCGCACCCGGGATGGCCAGCAGGCTTGCAGGCTTCTCATTCAGGATGAAGCTATACGGGTTATCATGGCATATCAGGATGGCGTGCTTCCTGCCAAAGGCCACCAATGCTTCAAAGAAGGACTGGGAAGGCACCTGGCCGGTTGGCATATGCGGGTAGTTCACCCACATCAGCTTCACCTTTGAAAGGTCTGTATTTGACAATGCTTCCAGGTCCGGCTCCCAATTGAGGGATTCCTTCATTTCATATGGCACCGGTACACCACCGGCCAATTTCACGGCACTGCTATAGGTGGGATAACCGGGATTGGGGATCAGCACCTGGTCACCTTCATCGAGGTAGGTCATGCAGATATGCATGATGCCTTCCTTGGAACCGATCAAGGGTAATACTTCCGTATCGGCATCGAGGCTTACGCCATACCAGGTGGCATACCAATCGCTCATGGCCTTGCGCAACACCGGCGAACCCTTGTAGCTCTGGTAGGCATGCACATTCGGTTTGGCGGACTCTTCCTGCAATACCCTGATCACATCAGGATGGGGTGGCAGGTCGGGACTGCCAATGCCCAGGTTGATAATGGCCTTGCCTTCCTTATTGAGGGTATCGATCTCCCTCAACTTCATGGAGAAATAATATTCACCAATTCCTTCCAGTCTATTTGCCGTCTTGATCATGATGCTTTACCATTTTTATAAATACCATAAACCTGCAAGGCTGCCGTCAACGGACGGATCGCCTCGATCACCGTATCGAATTGTTCGCGTGAATCGAACTCCATATCTGCATGGAAACTGTATTGGAAATCACTGCCGGGAATAGGGAAGCTTTGCAGCTTACTGAGATTAATGCCCCCTTCCGCAATCCTCGTCAATACTTTGGCAAGGCTGCCACGGGAGTGGTCGGTATGGAAATTGACCGAAGCCTTGTTGGCATCACCAGCATCAGTTACCCTTCCTGCAGGCTGCAGTACCAGGAAGCGCGTATAATTGTTCTTCATGGTATGGATATTGGGCGCGATCACTTCCAGTTGGAAAAGGTCAGCAGCCAGTTTGCTGGCTATGGCTGCCGCATGTTTATGGCGGTGCTGGTGGATATGCCTGGCGCTTAAGGCCGTATCCTCTGTTTCCACCAGTTTCCAATTGTATTGCTCCAGGTAATCGATACACTGCAGGATCGCCATGGGATGGGAATGCACTTCGCGGATATCTTCCAGTCGCACACCGGGGTTCACCAGAAGGTTCTGTTCGATCTGGAGGTAAACCTCCCCTACCACCTGCAAACCACTCTTCTGGAGGAGATTATAGTTGGGCAGGATACTGCCGGCAATGGAATTCTCAATGGCCATCACCCCTCCGGTGCTCAATTGCTTGTCAGCGGCGATCTTCACCACTTCCCGGAAAGTAGCACAGGGGATCACTTCCACATCACTCCCGAAGAACTGCCTTGCAGCCACCTGGTGGAAACTGCCTTCATAACCTTGTATAGATACTTTTGCTGCCATAAAACAAAAGTCCCGCACCTCTCGGCCGGGACTCTTTATGTTGATTGTTATTTGATCTTAATTAGTTGATCTCAACCAAAGCATCGCCGGCCTCCTGCCTGTAAAAAAGTAGAAGTAAAAATAAAACCAACGATATGCCTTTGTTTGTGTCATCTTTCCAAAAATAGGAAATGAAAATTACCGAACAAAAGATTTTTTCCTAACTAGTGTTCGTTTTTCCGCTCAGGACAAGCGTTTCATGAGTTCGTCATCAATTTTCTTAAACAAATGATAGGGCTTGTAAGTGCGCCAATTGCCCAGGTCCATGAGTTCAAGATAACGATTGAGTTTGGCCCTCTTGAAATCATATTGGGTCTGTTCGGGCATGTTCAGCAAGGTCACCCATCCATTCTCATCCGTCATTTCTTCATACCATTCCTCATAGTAATCACGATCCCCTGAATGGAAGTTCAGTACATTCTCCGTGATGATGATGAACTTGTAGATTCCCTGCTGCTGGAACTTGTCCACCACTTCGCGCTTGAGGTTCATGATATCATTTTCGATGGCATCATTCCATTCGCCCAATAATTCTATCACGGCATACCCTTCCTCATAATCAGCCATGATCACCTTCATGTAAAGGGTGCGCGAACCAAACTCATCCCATTGAGGATGGATATAGTAATTGTAAATGGTTTGTGAAAATTCAAATTCCGAATATACCCTTCCGTAGAAAGGACTGCGTTCATCTTCCTCACTCACATAAATGTGGCGCCAATTGTAAAATGGTTCAATTTCATGCATACTGATTCCTCCTCCCTTCTTCGGCATTGTTGCGCCTTTTCATTCAGCCCATGCATTACATCAAAAAGGCTGTAAAAGCAATTTACAGCCATTGGGGTGGTGATTCCAAATTTTGTATTTCGGATAAATTCCTTATTGCACCATCAGCTTGGTGGCCATAACGGTCTTCGATTCCTTACCGGTGACTTTTACCAGGTAAACGCCCTTGGCTGGCTCTTTCTGAAGGGTAAGCTTTTCCACCTGGAACTTTCCAAGCACCCTTAAAGGCTGCTGCAGTACCAGCCGGCCATTCCAGTCAAATACCTGCACTTCATAATTACCGGAAGGCTGTTCGTCAAAGCTCAGGCGGAAACTTGCATCTGTAATGGGGTTGGGATAGATCGCTATTTTATCATTCCGTACCAGTTCATAGACAAAAGGTTTGCGCTTCTCCATAGCTTTCTTTTCAAACAACAGGTTACCATTCGCAAGGTCGGATGCATTGAATACATCAGTACCAGCGCCCGTGCGTTCCGCCACCAGGGTATTCAGGTTTACTTTATAATAACCCTTCGTGGTGTTCGCGCTCCCTACCACCATATTACCCTCATCATCTGCCACCACCCCATTGGTCGTAAAACCAGTTGGCAGGCCGGAGATCATCCCCAGGTATTTGGCCTGCATGGCTTGAACATTGATGAAGAATATTGCATGATTGGCGGTCACGAGGTAGAGGTTACCATTCTTGTCGGCCACCATATCGCCGCCAAAACTCAGGCAGGGATTGTGGATGGAAACTTCCGCGTTCTCCGGGTGGTCGTCCACCATGCCAAGGTCACGGATCTCTGTGCCTTCCCCAACACGAAACCTGATCAGGTGCATGGCATCATTGGTCAGGGCATACCCATTTCCTTTCCCATCCATCACCATCCTGGTCACCTGGTTGGCCACATTGCCCAGATCGGAACCCGGATTGAGCTCCTGTGAAGTGATATGGAAAAAGCGGGGAATATTGCCGGAAAGGTCAACGTACCGGAGTTGGTTCACTTGCATGGGGGTATAATAGAGGCGCTTATTGACCCTATCAAAGGCGCAGGCTGCAACCAGTCCTTCCTCCTTTTGTACGCCATTAACCGGTTGCGTTTTGGCAGGCAACCCGGTAAAAGGCCGTTGACTGGTTGCATCAAAGATGAGTTTCTTATCCTTTTCAGAATGGTAAACCGAACCGGTGACCTTACCTGTAGCAAGATCGATCAACCGGATATTCATCCAGTTGGTTTCTCCCCTGGAACTTCCGGTAAACGCATAGGCTTCAGCTGATTGCTGAGCCCGGAGGGATAAGGGCAGGGCAAAAACGGCCAGCACCCAGGTCCTGTATTTCATATTAAAAGGTTTAATAGTTCTTACAGTCCTATAAGGTACGCTTTTTCCCCTGCCCCTGCAATAGGCTTATTGGGCAACCGAATCCACGGCCTTCTTCACACTGCCGTATTTCAGCAGCAGGTTACGGGCCTGTTCATAATCGGTCAATTTGAGTCTTTCCATCACCATTTTAGTGCCCCGGTCAACCAGCTTTTCATTGCTCAGCTGCATATTGACCATCTTGTTGTCCTCTACCCTGCCGATCTGGATCATCACGGTGGTTGAGATCATGTTGAGTACCAGTTTCTGGGCCGTTCCACTTTTCATCCGGGTGCTACCAGTCACAAATTCGGGGCCCACCACCACTTCAATGGGGAAGTCCGCATTCTGGCTAACCGGTGAATGGGGGTTGCAGGAAATTGAACCGGTAACGATCCCCTTTTCGCGGCAGCGTTGTAAGGCACCGATAACATAGGGAGTGGTCCCACTGGCGGCTATTCCTACCACTACATCCTTGTCGCTGACAAAATGCATTTCGAGGTCCTTCCATCCCTGCTCCATGCTATCCTCCGCATTCTCTACAGCTTTCTGGATGGCTTCTTCCCCACCCGCGATCAGGCCGATCACCAGTCCATAGGGCATGCCATAGGTTGGCGGGATCTCGCTGGCATCCAGGATACCCAAACGGCCACTGGTTCCTGCGCCCATATAGAACAGGCGTCCGCCTGCCATCATCTTATCGGCGATCACTTCAACCAGCTTCTCGATCTGCGGAATGGCCTTTTGAACGGCCAGGGGAACCGATTGGTCCTCTTTATTGATATTTTCCAGGATGTCCTTGATGGGCATCTGTTCAAGGTGACGGTAATGGCTTGGTTGTTCGGTTACTTTTTCAAACTCAGGCATAATTATCAGTTCAGTTAATCTAGTATTGGTCAGGATTTGTGGTATTTGATCAGTCCTTCCATGGGATTCTGCAGGATGGTCCCCATCTCCAGTTCATAGGAAGAACAGAGATCGCGTACCACATCGCGGAAACCGGAAGCTACCCCACCTACGAAATGGATGGGGTATTTCCAGCTCTCATTGTACCGGATGACATGTTGGAAGAAGAAATCATTCAGGCCATCCTCAATGATATTCTCGATCATGTAATGCCCCCTGTTCTCCGCCAGGAACAGGGTGAACCCGGCAAGGAACTTATTGGGAAGGGGTTGTTTATAAACCTTGTCGAGGATATCAACACTGGTCAGTTTGTACTGCTCTTCAAAGCGGTATTTGAGCTCTTCATCAAAGGTTTCGTACAGATAGTATTGCAGCACTTTCTTGCCAAGGTAGGCACCGCTGCCCTCATCACCCAGCACGTATCCCAGTCCGGGACTATTCTTAACGATCTTCTTGCCGTTATAGTAGCAGGAGTTGCTGCCCGTACCCAGGATACAGGCGATGCCTTTACCATCCAGGCATACCGCCCGTGCCGCCCCCATCAGGTCATTATCAACCGTTACCTCAATACCAGGAAATACCCTCTGGATCGCTTTCCTGATCATGGTGCGGTTGGCGGGATTCTTGCAGCCCGTCCCATAGTAATAGATAGCTTCGATCTTATACCGGTTAACAGCAGGAAAAACCTCCCTCCTCACGATATCTTCCACCTGGGCACTATTGAGAAAATAGGGACTGATGCCCATGGTAAAAATGGTCTTCTTTGCTTTCCTCTTATCCACCACACACCACTCACATTTGGTAGCACCACTATCGGCTATTAGTATGGCCATGATTAACAGTTAATAATGAAACGAAAATAAAACTATGTTGCCATACCTGCGTTATTTTCATGAAAAGAGAATGGCATCGGCACATTTATTTACCTTGCATTTGAATTGAAGCTATGAAAGGAAGAAACAAGCTACAGGTCTGGCTCCCGCTGCTTTTTGCGGTGATCATGGTCATAGGGATGATTTTAGGCTATAAGCTCCGCGATAACACGCAAACAGCCAAGAGCCTTTTCCATTTCTCTACCCGTCGTTCACCGATACAGGAAGTGCTTGACCTGGTGATGTTGAAATATGTTGACAGGATCAGCACCGATACACTTGGTAATGATGCCATACAGGACATGCTCGCCAAGCTCGACCCGCATTCGAATTATATCCCTGCAGTGCACCTGAAGGAAGTGAACGAAGACCTCCAGGGCAATTTCCAGGGCATAGGAATTGAGTTCCAGATCTTTGATGATACCGTAAATGTGTTGAGTGTATTAATTGGCGGCCCCAGTGACCAGGCCGGTTTGCAGGTAGGCGATAAGTTCATCAGGGTTGGTGACAGCTCTGTAACAAAGGGCATTACCTCCGAAAAGATCAAGAAAATGTTACGCGGGCCGGCCGGTTCGGAAGTGACCACAACCATCCTGCGCAATGGCCAGGAGAAGAAGGTAACCATAACCCGTGGCACCATCCCCCTCCCTTCACTGGATGCCGCCTATATGATCCAGCCGGGAATCGGTTACATCAGGCTGGGGAAATTCTCCGAGACCACCTATGAGGAATTCATGGCCGCCCTAGAGGACCTGTTGGGCAAAGGGATGAAGTCAATGATGCTGGACCTGCGCGATAATGGCGGGGGCATCCTGACCGAGGCGGTGGATATTGCCGATGAATTCCTTGATGGTGACAAGCTGATCGTTTATACAGAAGGTTCCCATATGCCCCGGCAGGATTACCGATGCAAACGCAAGGGACTGTTTGAGACCGGGAAAGTGGTGGTGCTGACAGATGAAAACACCGCATCAGCCAGTGAAGTACTGGCCGGCGCCCTGCAAGACTGGGACAGGGCGGAGATCGTTGGCCGCAGGAGCTTTGGCAAGGGCTTGGTACAGGAACAATACAACCTCAGTGATGGATCCGCCCTCAGGCTGACCGTGGCCCGCTATTATACGCCTTCAGGCAGGAGTATCCAGAAGCCTTATGACAAAGGCGTGGATGCTTATGAACAGGACATCATTGACCGCTATAACCATGGGGAACTGGTGAACCAGGACAGCAATAAGGTTTCCAATGGAAAGGCCTATAAGACCAGCAAAGGCAGGACGGTATATGGCGGCGGGGGTATTATGCCTGATTATTTTGTCGCCTTCGACACCAGCACCATTTCTGACCAGCTGGCCAGTCTTTACCGTACCAATGCCATCAGCAATTTCACCTACCTCTATTATGTCAGGAATATCCAGCGGATGAACCAGTTCAAAAGCCCGGTTGATTTCGCGAAGGGATTTGAGTGGACAGAAAACGACTGGAAAGACTTCCTTGTCTTTGCCGCAGCAGATAAAGGATCCTTGAAGGGAATACCAGCAAAGGACAGGCAGTTCCTGCTGCAGCGTATGAAGGGATTGCTGGCACGCTACCGCTGGAGGAGTTCAGGCTATTTCCAGGTGATGAATACCTGGGATGAGACCCTGAAGAAAGCATTGACCGTTGCCGGTTGATCAATCCCGTAAAAAGCATTAAGGGCAACACACCGTTGGATGTGTTGCCCTTTTTTGGATAAGGCAATCGGGGTTTAGGAATTGTTACGGTCATCCTGCTTATCCAGCAGTTCCTTCTTCTCTATACGATATGAGCCGATCAGGCCAAGTCCGCCGCCAATTCCGATCAGGGCAAACCAAAGGGCTGGGTTCTCATCATCGTGGAGAACATACTGGGTGATAAAGTAGGCCAAAGCCAATCCAATACCGGCGCCCAAAAAGAGCAGTCCATTCTTCAGGTTACGGTAAGGAGCCGGTCTGTTGGCGAACTCCTTGGGATTCATACCCCTTTCGATCATGGCCATATTTTCCCTGCTTTTCAGGTAAACCAATCCGAATACCATGGCAAAACCTCCCAGGGGAACTAAAATCGGCACTAATAATTCTGGTCCTTGCATACTGCTTGTTTTTATATTTTCAATGTATTAGGTTATACTGTTCTATCTGACTACCGGAGTTTGGATAAGGTTACAGGTAATTTTCAAGAACTTTTCCGGAATGCCCGGTCTGCTATCTATGACTACGCACATGAATATGTGGTTACAGGTTCCCCCAAAATAATTCCAGCCGGCCTTTTCACCCCAAAATGGGATAGGAAGACGCTATATATTATAGTTATTTTGTATCGTTAACCATCAGGAAGCAGGCTTCCGGCCCAAAAAACCTTTTCCTTTATTTTTTCACCGGCAGCCTGTAACCTGAGCCACCTTAAACGAGTCATATTCCCAGCAATGCAAACCGGGCTAACCGAAATAGAGATCATCCAGCGCGTCCTCAAGGGCGAGCACCAACTCTATGTGCAACTGGTGAACAAGTACCAGAACTATGTGTTCACCATTGCGTTGAGGTATCTTTCCAGCAGGGAGGATGCCGAAGAGGTGGCACAGGATATCTTTGTGAAGGCATACCGGAGCCTGGGCGATTTCCGTGGCGACAGCAAGTTCAGCACCTGGCTGTACACCATTACCACTACTTCCTGTATTACCTTCCTCCGGAAGAAAAAGCTGGAAGTGCATTCACTGGACGATGAGCGGGTGTTCACTGTAGCCGATAATATTGACAGTGGCATGAGGGCCAACCAGGTGGAACAAAAATCGAGGGTAAATATGGTGAACCAGGCCATCAGCCTCCTTTCACCCGAAGATGCGCAGGTGATCACCCTTTTTTACAAAGGGGAACAGAGCCTGGACGAGATCGCCAAGATCATGGGTGTGGAGACCAATGCCGTGAAGGTAAGGCTGCACCGGGCCCGGCAGCGATTGAAGGAAAAAATGGAGAAGCATTTTGCCGCGGAGGTGAAGGACATTGTATCATAAGGTTAACATGGGTATCCCCCGGGAACCCTATTCATAAACAATCAAGCTCATGCTATGCATACCACAGAACTGATGGAAGCGCAATTATGGGAATACATTGATGGCCTGGCCACCAGCGAGGAGCGCAGCACTATTGAGCAGCTGATCGCTACCAATATCGAATGGCGCAGGAAATACGAAGAGCTGCTCCTGCTGAACAACAGCCTTTCCTCTTCTGTAGAGCTGGAAGAGCCCTCCATGCGTTTCACCCGGAATGTAATGGAAGAGATCTCCAAATACCATATCGCACCGGCAGCGAAGAGCTATATCAACAAGAAGATCATTTACGGCATTGCAGGCTTTATGCTCACCATCATTGTAGGCGCACTGATCTATGCCATCGGCCAGATCGACTGGTCTGCTGCCAGCAGCAGTGGCGGTTCATTACCTTTCGACCTCAGCAAGGTGGATACGTCAAAGGTCTTCAACAACAATTACCTGAATGCCTTCATGATCGTGAATATAGTGGCAGGATTGATGCTGCTCGACCAATACCTTTCCCAGCAAAAAAAGCAGTGGAAGGATGGGTAATATAGTAGGCTCCTAAACTATACCGGGATCCCTGAATGACCGTTGGGATCCCTGCAGACAACAGTGAACCTTTCTAAGGACCTCCAGGCCAATTCGAAAAAAGGCGCCCAGTGGGTTCAAGCAAGAAGTTTCACTGTTTTTTTATTTGGTTACGACCACCTGTTGCTTCTACGGGAGAGGGGAATAATCGCTACCTTTAAGGAAACCCGCCAACATGAAACCTTTCCTTTTCCTGCCGTTGGTGATCATGCTCTCATTGACCGCCTTTTTTTTCTCCCCGGCCAATCACCGGCCGGAAGGATCACCCCAAACACTTGAAAGCATCCGCCTAAAGAAACTTCGGGCCCCGGGCTGCACGCCTGATTGGAAACAATTGGACATTGGCCAACTGGCCGAGGAAATGATCCCATTGCCCGGGACAGGCACCTGGAAATGGCAGGTAAGCACCAGTAACGATAGTGCCCAATTCTATTTTAACCAGGGTATCAACCTGTATTATGGCTTCCATATTGTTGAATCGGTGCCCTCCTTCAGGAAAGCCCAGTCTTTCGACCCCCAATGCGCCATGGCCTATTGGGGTGAGGCCCTGGCATTGGGCCCGAACATCAATGACGTTGGCTATACCGCAAGTATAGAGGCCTACACCGCGGCCCAAAAAGCGGCCAGTTTATCTGGCAATGCATCTGCCAAGGAAAAGGCATTGATCGAAGCCATGTTGGTACGGTATAGCAAAGACAGTGCAGCCAACCAGGCCAATCTGAACGAAGGCTATACAGGGGCCATGAAAGCCGTATATACAAGGTTTGAAAAGGACCCTGATATCGCCAGTCTTTATGCCGATGCCCAGATGCTCCTGCATCCATGGGATTACTGGAACCATGATGGCAGTCCCAGGGCATGGACACCCCAACTGGTTAGCTTGCTGGAAAAAATACTGAAGGCCCACCCCAACCATCCGGGAGCCAGCCATTACTATATCCATGCGGTGGAAGCCTCACCCAACCCGGGCAGGGCCACCCAAACCGCGGACCGGCTGGTGGGCCTTGCCCCAGGGCTATCGCATATGGTACACATGCCATCCCATATCTATATCAGGACCGGCAATTACAGCAAGGGCATTACGGTCAATACCATGGCGCTGGAAGCCTATGAACAATACAAGAAACTCTATCCATTGGTAGAGACCAAGGCAGATCTCTATGATATCCATAATCGACATATGCAATCAGCCTGTGCCATCAACCAGGATGATTATGCGAAGGCAAGGGAGATCGCCTTCCAGACCAGGAATAGTTTTTCAGCCGACTGGCTGCTCTTCCCAGGTTTCGCCTATTATATCCAATACATGTACATGTCACCGGAGATCATCATGATCGCCTTCCAGCAATGGGATGAGATCATCCGCCAGCCGGATGTGGATACTGCTTATCATTACGCCAACCTGCTCCAGCATTTTGCCAAGGGTATTTCCTATGCCAAAAAAGGCGAACTGTCTTCAGCAGCGGCATCACTTGAACATTTGGAAAGGATGATGAAGGTCCCCGACCTGGCCATTCCCATTGGTCCCATGAATGCGCCCCTCTCCGGCGCCAGTGTGGCCCAGGCATTGCTCAAGGGCTGTATTGAGGAAAGTAGGGGCAACCTTGCGGGAGCAATAGCATCTTACAAGGAGGCCGTAACCCGGGAAGATGCCATGATCTATACCGAACCCAAGGATTGGCTGTTACCGGCAAGGCATTTCCTGGCAGATGCCTATATCCGGCAACAGCAATGGAAAGTAGCAGAAAAGACATTCAGGGATGACCTTGCGATCAACCCGGGTAACAGGTATTCACTTGCAGGACTGAACAGGGTAAAACAGCAATCAGGCCGGTAAGCAGCTATTTTTATTACCGAAAACTTGAACAAACGGTTGCATATTGATAGCCGGGGGCAATGTACTAAGTTAGTTGCCGAATACCGAAAACAGCAACGCGGCAATGGTACAATCGATACTACCGGAATTTAACCTGGAGACCGAAAGTCTGGAATTAATACCCTATGGCTCTGGACTGATCAATACAACATGGAAGATCAACCATGGAAGGGAAGAATATATCCTTCAACGCATCAATCACCTGGTCTTCAAAAAGCCATTCGAGATCGCTGAGAATATCCGCAAGATCGCCGACTATCTCGAACAGCATAGTCCCGGTTACCTTTTTGTAACCCCTATCCGCACCAGGAACAAGCAGGAACTGGCTTTCTCGGCAACCGATGGCTATTTCAGGCTATTCCATTTTGTAAAAGGGTCCCACACCACAGATGTGGTGGGCGATGCCAGTGAGGCCTACCATGCCGCCCGGCAATTCGGCCGGTTTACTGCATTGTTGGCAGGGTTTGATGCCAGCCAGTTGCACGAAACCATCCCTGACTTCCACAACCTTGCACTGCGATTCCGTCAGTTCAGGGAATCCATCACAAATGGCAACCAGGAAAGGGTTACAGCAGCCCGGCAAGCTATCGACCAAATAATGGCCTATTCCAACCTGGTAGACCAATATGAAAAGATCCTGCATGACCCTGCATTCCGGACCAGGGTCATCCATCATGATACTAAGATCAGCAATGTATTGCTGGACAAGGACAACAAGGGACTTTGTGTGATAGACCTGGACACGGTGATGCCGGGATATTTCATCAGTGATGTAGGCGACATGATGCGCACCTACCTGTCACCCGCAACCGAAGAAGAGACCGACCTCAGCAAGAATGAAGTGAGGGATGAAATATTCAGGGCCATCGTTAAGGGCTACCTGGAAGAAATGGGTGAACTATTGACAGCGCAGGAAAGGGAAGCGATCCTCTATGCCGGGAAGTTCATGATCTATATGCAGGCATTGCGATTCCTAACCGATCATTTCAATAACGACAGTTATTACGGCACCAGGTATCCCGGCCACAATTACAACCGGGCATTGAACCAGTTGGACCTGCTGGATAAACTATGTGCCAGGGAGCCCCAACTGAAGCAGATCCTGGAAGACATACAGTGATCCAGAATTTGACCACTCCCTTCTTTTAGGGAGAATGGATCCGGGCCATTAGGGAACCATTATTGGGGAGTCAATGGAAGAAAGGGAATTATATCGTAATTTATTTCCCATTGAGCCTTCACCATGAACCGACTACAAGCATTAAAAGCAGGCAGTTCCCTATGCCTCCTGGGAGCATTGCTGGCCTGCAAGAACGAAAAACAACCCAGCTTCAGGCTGGTTGAAACAGACAGTTTCCATTTCAACAATTTCGTGGACTGCAATATGGCAGAGACCTGGGTCGGCGATACGTTCCGGATATTTCCCGGCAAATATGGTGAGGACCCGGTATGGGGGGAAGCCCATGACCTCAAATTCTCCAGTGGCGCCAATGCGGATGAGGCATTCAGCAATCCCGCAAGCGCCTATATAGCACCTCATCTCCCTCTCAATGCCCCGGTTGGCCAAAAGGGCTTGCATGGCGCCATCTGGTTTGAAACCGTTTACCAGGACAAAGGGGATAGCAGCGGCAAGACCCTGTATGCCATTTACCATAATGAGAACTACCCGCAAACATTGCCCCATGATTCGGTTACAGGTGAGGGTTATATTGACAAGGACTGGCCCCTTGGCCTCACGGAACGCATTACCCCTGCTGCCGTTTGCCGTATAGGGATCATGAAGTCAGTTGATGGCGGATGGAACTGGGAGAACCGCGGGCTTTTCCTGGAAGACAAGCAGGCACGTATGATCCTGAAACCACACAATACTTCCAAGACCTTTGCAGGAGGCGTTGGAGACCCATCAGCAGTGGCCGTTGGCGACCACCTTTATCTTTTTTATGGCGAATATGGTTATCCAGGGAAGTATGAACCGGCCACCTATGACCCGGCAAAGGAATGGGGCGGCCAATGCATCAGTGTAGCAAGGATCGCCTTATCCGACCTCGATGATCCGCAAGGAAAGGCCAAACGCTGGGACGGCAAGGGCTTCAATGCGCCCTGGGATGGGGTAGGCCAACCCATTAGCTCGCTGCAGATACCCATTGCAGAAGGCGGCGGACCGGCATCTTCCCCAACTGGTGGTTTTCATTGGGGTCCATCCGTTAGCTGGAATGAACACCTGGAATGCTGGGTCATGATGATGGGAAGGGTTGAAGGCCAATCATGGGTCGGTGATGAACTATATATTTCCTTCAATCAGAACAAGGACCTTGGATCGGGTACTAACTCCCAGGCATGGACGAAGCCACAGCTATTGCTCAAGAAGCCGGGCCATGTGTTATGGTATCCTTCCCTGCAACCCATGAATACAGAGGAGGACATCAAGGCCAGACGCACCAGCCTGAAGCTGGGCAAAAAGGCCAGGCTATTCTTCAAATACTCGGACCTGGGAAAATATTTCTCCACCTATATCGTGGAGTTCGACAAATAAAAAAACTGCCCGGCAGTTTTGCCAGGCAGTTCTGTTTAATTATTGCAGTTCAGCAGCCACCGTTCTTCCTCCCCTTCCTAGCGCATTAAAGACCCTGAAGCGATAATTACCTTTTTCAGTGATCGGCTTCGTATAGGCGGGACTGTTAGCAGAAGGTTCTGAACCATCCTTTGTATACCGGATTGGCATTCCCGGGAATTGCACATTGGCATGGATAGCACCGCCTTCAACCTTCAGTCCGGCTGTAGGGATGCGGTAACCATAGCCGCCGTTCAGGTGATCCAGGGCTGGCAGCACTTTCTTGCCCACCACATTCACGAACTGGTTCCAACTGCTGCTGTACTGCTCTTCCATTTTCACCTTATCGGCCTCCAGTGCCCATGCCGGGGTTGGCGCCCATGCCCTTTCAGCGATACCGATCAATTTGGGCAGCATGAGGTATTCCAGGCGATCCGGCGTACGCAGGTTCTCTGCCCAGAGCAAGCCTTGCACACCCACGATATTGGATTGGCCATATTCCGTCAGCCTTTCCTTACCCTTCAGGTTAACCGGATCAAATGGGCTGCCCGCCGCATCTTCCCTGGTGGTCTTATAGTAATCAAAGGGATTGAAGCGGAAGGGCTTGTCAATATCCACGAATCCTCCCCAATAATACCCTGGCTCATCAGGATGCTTCATGTAGGCCATATCGAGATAGTTGTTGCTAACCGGCGACAATACCACTTTATAGCCGGCGTTAGCCAATTTGTAAGGAAGGTCCTCTGCACCCCAACCCACCATATTGTTCCATACATGCACCTGCATGCCATTATTGGCAAAGCCGGGATTGGGGATGAAGAATTTGTTGCCGTCAAGTTTGGTCTTGCGCATGGCCATTTCTTCCCAACCGGAAGTGAACAAACCATGACCCTTAAGGATGCTGTCCACTTTTCCGTAGAAATAATACCAATAGTCATCGATCTCCTTTACACCCGGGAGTTTCCCCACCATCTTCTGGCAAATGGGAGAGCCTTCCCAAACACCGGCTGGCACTTCATCGCCACCCATATGGATGGTTGTAAGCGGTGCCCCGGCCTCCTTATACATCTTAACGATCTCGTCCACCACC
Organism: Flavihumibacter rivuli; assembly: GCF_018595685.2. Taxonomy (NCBI): domain Bacteria; kingdom Pseudomonadati; phylum Bacteroidota; class Chitinophagia; order Chitinophagales; family Chitinophagaceae; genus Flavihumibacter; species Flavihumibacter rivuli. Next base: position 521,440 of record NZ_CP092334.1, on the reverse strand, counting down.
TTACCGATAAACCGGTAAGTGGAAGGCAGGGCAGGACACATGACATTGTCATTCCATGCCTGGGCGGAACTGTACACTGACTTATCATCCAGGTCATTCAGGAGAAACTCTTCAGCGGCTTCCATCTCATCCTCGGCGATCAATCGCTTGTACCTTTCTTCCATGGACTTGATGGCAGCACGGCTATGACCGGGAGACTCAAATTCCGGTATGATCTGCACATGACGGTCACGGGCATACTTGAGGATATTGATGAATTCAGCACGCGTATAGTAACCGCTGCCGGGTAGTTTTCCGGCATCCGGACCAGAAGCGTAGGAAGGCAATAAAGAAGCGTTACTATCCTTGAGGATACCACGCTGTGAGCCAATATTTGTCAGCTCAGGCAGGCCGGGGATCTCCAGGCGCCAGGCTTCGTCATCAATGAAGTGCAGGTGCAACACATTCAATTTCAGGAAAGCCATGAGGTCGATCACCTTCAGGAGCTTGGTGGGTGTCTGGAAATTACGGGAAACATCCAGCATAAAACTCCTGTAGCCAAACCTGGGCTGGTCGCTCACCTCCATGGCAGGAAAGGAAAACTGGGCCGCGATCTTTGCCGCAGCCGGTGAAGGGACCAGGCTTCTCAGCGTTTGTACCGCATAAAAGGCGCCTGCTGCATCACCGGCTTTCACCAGGATACCATTGGGGCTGATCGACAGCTGGTAAGCTTCAGCAGGCATCGGTTGTTTGGTCAACCGGATGGCATTGGCAGCCTGGCCAATCCCACTAATTACCTGTAGTTTCCTGCCAGTAAACTTACCAATTGCCTCAGCCAGCTGGTCGGCCTCATTGGCAAAAGCAGGGTCAGTATGAATGACGGTTGAAGCATCGGCAGCAAATACGCCTTGTCCTGCAGAATAACTCCTTGGGCTGGGGAATACAGGCACCAGTTGGTTATCGGGTAACTCGGTGATGCCCATATTACGCTGGTAGACCACTTCATTGGTCACCCCACCAATTGCTTCTGGACCAAATGGTTTAAAGCTCAATTTGATGGACTGCTTTTTGGTGCGGTCTGTTGTGGAGAGGATAAAAAAGCCATCGGGGCCGGAAGAATTGTTCAATACCTTCCCATCGGCCGTATGGGGAATGGTCAGGGAAGCTCCCTGTGCCAAACCCTTGAACCTGCTGTTTGGGGTGATCTTGAACACATCGCCATTCACATGCGATATGGCAACAGGTGCATCATCGCCAATAACCCTCAAGGCACGCGGACTGGTAAAATAGATCTCCCATCCGGCAGCACCGAGGGTGGACTTCGACTTATTGGTCAAAACGAGATCGGCCCTGCAATCGGCCTTGCCCTGGAAGTTGTTCTCTACAAATGCCCATTCCGCCTCCAACTGGGGGAATGCAGGACTTTTGGGTCGCTGGGCCATGACCGTTGCCGTTAGCAAGAAGCCCAGAAGGGGAAGCAATCTTTTCCTGTTCATCGTTGATGTTTTCGTAGTCAATAAAATTAGGCATTCCACCATTCAATACTTCGCTTTGGGGCAAGGATTTTAAAAAAATTAAAAAAGAGAGGCCTATCCTACCAAAAGGAGCCCTCTACCCTTCTTCTTCATTTCATAAGAGGCGGCTGTAAAATGTCATCACCTATATCCAATCCATGTTTCTCAATTTCATAATAGATCCATAATCCTGGCTTTACAATGGGCGTCTAGTTTGCACGGCATGCTTACAAATGATGCTGCCTCCCCAAAATGGACAATGGTAGGCCTTGCGGCCACGGCAAGTTTTGCTACCTATTTCTGTATGTACGTTTACCGGAAATCCATCAGCGCCGCCACTTTTGACGGGCTTGACAATTGGGGGATTTCCTTCAAATCATCCCTCATTATCGCCCAGGTCTTTGGCTATATGCTGTCCAAATTCATCGGGATCAGGTTCATGGCCACCCTCAACATGAAGCGTAGGCCCTATTACCTGTTGGGATTGATCGGCACGGCACTAGTTTGCCTGGCCGGCCTGGCCTTCACTCCAATGGTCTTAGGACCAGTATGGTTATTTCTCAATGGCCTTTCCCTTGGCCTGATCTGGGGATTGGTCTTCAGTTATATAGAAGGCCGAAAATATACCGACCTCCTGGCCCTGATCCTCAGCACCAATTTCATTTTCAGTTCAGGCATGGTGAAAAGCCTTGGCAGAATGGTCATCACTGATTGGGGAGTGGAGGAAGCCAGGATGCCCTTTTACCTCGGCTGCCTTTTTATCCCACTTCTACTAGCCTCCACCTGGTTGCTGGCAAAGATCCCACCCCCTAATGCAGCAGAGCGCCTGGACAGGGGCGATCGGCTTCCCATGGATGCCCGGCAGCGTTCAAACCTGGTCAAGGCATTCTTTCCCATGGTGTTCAGCCTGGTAGTGCTCAATATCATTTTCACCATCCTAAGGGACCTTAAAGACAATTATGCAGTAGAGATCATCAGGAGCATCCATCCCGATTATCCGCCTTCCATTTTTGCCAGGATGGAGACCCTGGCAGCCATAGTGGTATTCCTGGGACTACTAACGCTGACCAATATACGCAATCATTACACCAGCCTGAAAAGACAGGCTATTGTGATCCTTGCCGGCATTTCAGGACTTTGGATCAGTACAGGCCTGATGATCACCCATCCGGGACAAGCCCTGGGCTGTATGGTGACCTACACCATCTGCCTATATTCGGCCTACAACACGCTTCAATGCCTGCTCATCGACAGGCTGCTCTCCTGCTTTCGGATCAGGGGAAACACCGGCTACCTGTTCTATATCATGGATGCCATGGCCTACCTTGGCAGTTGTATCATCATCATCATGAATGAAACCGGGTCAGCCAAGGCAGACTGGTACCATTACTTTGTCCAACTCAGCCTTTGGATGCCATTGGTTGGCATGGCCACACTTACCACCGGAGCAATATTCATTTACCAACTATACAAAAAACATCAACCCACAAACCCACAACATGTTGAATCAACATTATGACCTTATGGTTATTGGCGCCGGTGTATTAGGAAGTTTCCATGCCTACCATGCAGCCAGGAAAGGCTTGAATGTGCTCCTACTGGAGAAGGACCACCAACCCAACGAAGCAACCGTTCGCAATTTTGGCCAGGTTGTGCCATCGGGTATGCCGCAAGGCAAGTGGCAGGAATATGGACGCAGGAGCATGGAGATCTACCGGGAGATCCAAAGATCATTTGATATCAGTATACGCGAAAATGGAACAGTTTACCTGGCATCCGACAATACAGAGCTGACCCTGATTGAAGAACTCACCGCCATCAATCAACAGCAACATTACCACTCCACGATCCTCAGCAAGGAAGAATGCCTGGCAAGGTTCCCGGGACTAAGGGCATCTTATTGCATGGGCGGCCTCTTCTTCCCTGGAGAGATCACCATTGAGCCACACCTGATGATCCACCAACTCATTGCTTGCCTGAAGGAACAATACAGTATTACTTATAAGCCCCTTACCCTTGTGCAGTCGATTGAACAGGGCAGCGACCATATCAAGGTCAGGGATAACCATGGCAATACCTACAAAAGCAAAAAGGCGGTGATCTGCAATGGGCGCGACTTCAGGCATCTTTACCCGGAAACATTCTATTCCAGTGATATCGAAGTGTCCAAATTACAGATGCTCTCCATTGCCCCGATGGATGGACTTGACCTACCCGGTTCCATCCTCAGTGGCTTAAGCATCAGGCGCTATGAAAGCTTTACAGAATGCCCATCCTACAAAAAACTGGATGCTGCCAATATTCCATCATCCTTCAGGAAATGGGGCATCCACTTATTGTTCAAGCAGGCCATTGACGGCAGCATCATCATTGGTGATTCACACGAGTATGCAGATGCAAGGAATTCAGATGAACTGGGCTTCCATTGTAACCAGGAGATCACCGATATCATGCTTTCAGAAGCCCAAAGAATGTTTGCCTTCCCTGAATGGAGGGTGACCAGGCAATGGAACGGGTACTATGCACAAAGAAAACATCACGATGTTTTTCTGGAAACCGTTGAACCCAACGTCCATATCGTTACCGCCATAGGCGGAAAAGGTATGACTGCAAGTGCCGCATTAGCAGAGGAACATATTCACCAACTTTTTGATTAAACCATGGATACATGAATAGCATACAACTAGTGGTCTTTGATATGGCCGGCACAACAGTAACAGATAAGCATGAAGTGGAGTATTGTTTTGCCCTTGCCGCCAGGGAAACAGGGCTGGAAATGACCGATGAGGAAATATTGGCAGTCCAGGGTTGGGGAAAGCGCCATGTTTTCGAAACCTTCTGGGAAAGGCAATTGGGACAAAGGAATGAAGAATGGGTGCTAAGGGTAGCCCAGTCCTATCAACGATTTACCGAGGTACTGGAAGCCCATTACCACCAAAACCAGGTCCTGCCAACCGAAGGCTGCACCGAACTATTTACCTGGCTGAAGGATCAGGGTATCGCCATAGCCCTTACAACCGGTTTCTACCGTAAGGTGACGAATATTATCCTGGGCAAACTGGGCTGGCTGGAAGGACTGGATAGCCAGCACCTTGGTAATGCTAACACTATCATCCAGGCTTCCATCGCGAGTGATGAAGTGGCGAAAGGCAGACCCGCACCTGACATGATCCTGAAAGCCATGAACACATTGGGCATCAATGATCCGAAAACTGTCATCAATATCGGTGACACGCCATCTGATATTGAGTCAGGCAAACGCGCCAACTGCCTTTATTCCTGTTGCGTTAGCAATGGGACCCATACTGCTCAACAACTCCTGCCCCATAACCCAGACCAGGCATTTGATTCCTTAAGGGGATTAATGGCATTCCTTAAAAAAGAAATGGTGCCTGCTCAATAGGCACCATTTCTTTTATCCAGGTAGTTCTCGATCATTGTTTCATACTCCAGCCAGTCGGGCATTGGCAGGTTCTCCACCTTGGCCGCTTCATCCCATTTCCGCATACAGATATATAGGTCAAAGTACGGATCGCTTTCAAAAACATTAGCCTCTTCCGGCCCCATCCTGCCACCCTGGAATTCCAGGGTTCTCTTACTGGCTTCAGACAGCTGATCATAATAGGCCGGGTCAGCATAGGTAAGGTATCGCTTGGCATCAACATGGGAAGCGATCAGCCGGCACATGCGTTTACCGAAGCCCAGTGAAAGGAGATATTCTGCACCTACCTTCTCATGGTCCATCGTCCCATATCCATCCATGCCTGCATTCCCTTCGGGATGAAGCAGGTGGCCGATATCATGGAGGAAGGCCGCCAGCACCACTTCATCATCATAGCCTTCAGCCTTTGCCAACGACGCAGCCTGCACCATATGCTCCAACTGCGAAACCCTTTCGCCGGCATATTCGGCAGCCCCTTGCGCGTTAAATAACCGGATGATCTTTTGTGCGATTAGTTGGGAGGAAGTCATGATTATCATTTTTTATGTGGATGTGGACATGTGGATATGAGTGTTTTACACTAACCATTGTACCAGAAGGCTGGGTAAGTTTATGAAGAGTCCTTTTTATGGTTTGATCCTGCTTTTAACTATTCCCTCAATAAATACTCATTGAACCCAATAAGGACATTCATTGGTAGGCAAAAATGCACATATTCACATATTCACATATTCACATGTCCACATGTCCACATATTCTGGTTTCCCTATTTCACCAACCACATCCTTGCATTAATATTATCCTCCCCGCCATATTGGGATTGGAGGGCGCTGGTCCAATTCGCACTGTTGGTAGTTCTTTCAGAAGAAGGATATTGGAAGCGCATTGGAATGGCTCCGCTATTGCCTGTACCTGTGCCTACAGAGAAATCGGGGAGTCCTGTCCTGCGCCAGTTGAAATAAGCTTCCCAACCGGAGTTCTGGAAAAAGGCAAGGTATTTTTGGATAAGGATTTGCTTCAATCCATCCGTATTGTTCCCGGAATACTTTACAGCAGCCTGCTTGTAATACACACCTTCGAAATCAACCGGGATCACATAGCTCTGGTTATTGTAGATCTTGGTAATGCTACCTGCCATTTCAACAGGGATGCCATAAAATCTCCAGGAGGCCTTGATTCCGTTCTTGTACCATTCTTCCGCATCCCCAGTCAACCAGCCCCTGTTGATGGCTTCAGCGATATTGAAGCACATTTCCGGATAGCCGATGATAATACCGGGCTCACCAACATAATTGTTGTAATAACGGCTCCTGCTCCTTACTGAATACTCCGCCTGCTCAGCATTGGCCATCTTGCTCGACATATTTGCCAGGTCTTCCCCTGCGGGCGCGCCAACATAGGCAGTAATATCCGCAGGAGTCTTGCCATTAGTATTCAACTGTTTGGTGGCTGGTTCGGCAACTATATAAGCCCTGGGATCATTAATGGTCACCAGGTTATCCAGGTGGGTTGCGGAAAGGTTGTAACGGGTTGCGTCGAAACCGAGATTGTCAGGATTACTCGGGTATTTATTGAACTGGCTGTAAGCATACTGGAGGTTATCCTGCATACTTTCCATCATGGGATATTTAGCCTTGTTATTGAATAACTCAGCAAACTGGGCCTTGAGGTTCAAACCAGCTTCACCTTCCCTCCTGCTCATGGAGATCAATACCCGCAAGCGGAAAGTATTGACAACTTTCTGCCATTTCCGAAGGTCGTTGGCAAAATAGATATCACCATCCAGGCTCCGGTCACCGGATGCGATCAACTGGGTTAGTTCGGTATTGGACTTTTCCAGCCAATCCAGGATCTGTAGAAAGATATCCTTCTGTGCATCATACTTAGGGGTGGTAACCTCCAATCCCTTGAGTGCTTCGTTCATGGGGAGGTCACCCACCAGGCTGCTCATGCGATAATAAAAGAAGGCACGGGCAAATTTTCCAAGGGCGCTATAGGGATTCACCTCAGGCTGGCCACGTTTGATCGCTTCTTCCTCCATCTTCACTACATTCTTCAGGGTAGTGTAGTTAAGGCTGGCGCCGGTCCAGTCATAGCGCTGGTCGCCGTAGTAATTATAGTTGCAGCAATCGAACTGGTTCCAACGGGTGATATTGCTCCAGGGCCTGTCGATATTCATGTCGGATACAACCCCACGGAATACCAGGTCAGGACTCACACTTTCCGCCCGGTTAGGGTTCCGCTCGTACTCCTCAAATTTATCTGAGCAGCCTCCCAACACCATGGTGAAGGCGATAGCAGCAGGGAATATGATTTGCTTAAGTTTCATGATATAGTTTTTTTGTTCGATTAGAATGTAAGGTTCAGGTTGACGCCATAACGCCTGGTCGTGGGTGTTTGAAGGCTGGAGCTGCTTTCTGTACCAGCGTACTGGTCAAGGTCAAGGTCCTTGTATTGGGAGAAGTACAGCAGGTTACGGCCAACAAAAGAGATGCTCGCCTGGCGGATGAATGACTTGCCCAGCATGGATGGCGGGAAGGTATAACCGATCACCACTTCCCTCAGCTTGGCAAAGGTCCTGCTGATCAGGTTGGCCTCATTGGTGGCATAATAGAAGCTGATATAATCCTGCAGGAAGGTCTTGGTGGTATTGGGCGCATACTGCAGCTCCTTGTAATTGGTCACCCTTCCATCCACATCATATTTGATGGGCACACCATTACTTACTACCACGCCATCCCCTACCCACGATTTATTGCCCAGGTAATCCTGGTAACGGGCTTCACCCATTTCACCCTGCACGGTATTGATGTGGCGGCCACCGCGATAGGTCTGTTGCTGGATATAATTGATCACCTTGCCACCCACACGGCCATCGAACTGGAAACTCAGGTTGAAGTTCTTGTAACGGAAACTGTTGTTGATCGCCCAAACCCAATCCGAGTTCCTGTTACCCAGGTACTGGGCCACCGGTGCGCGCAAGGGACGTCCACCTGCATCATTGATCAGCTGTCCATCTGGGGTACGAACGAAGGCACTGCCATACAGTTTATCTACCCTGTCGCCCACCTTAAAGAAGGTATTCAAGGCTTCTACACCCGGATAGAAGCTCACATACTTTTCCTTGAACGTACTCCAGTTTACCAACACGTCCCAGTTCAACCCCTTGGGATTGCGCAGTGGCGAACCGGTGAGGGTAAGTTCCCATCCTGTCTTGCGTGTAGTAATACCGTTCACCAGGGCTTCGGTAAACCCGGTGGTCTGGGAAATGGGAAGCTTGAAGATGCCGGGACCATCCTTGGTGGTAAAATAGGTAACGTCGAGGCCTAAGCGATTATTCAGGAAGCGGATATCAGCACCGGCTTCCACCACTTCTGAGCTGAATGGTTTGATATTCGGGTTGTTGATGGTATTGGTAAAGTAAGCACCGGCCTTATTGTCGTAAACCAGCGGGGTGGAATAGGAAGCCGAGTTTTCAAATGTCGGTCCATCATAGGAAGAATAATATTCTGCACCGTAGCTCAGCGGATAGCTGGCTTGGGGGGTAGCGCCAATATAGGCCTGTGTCAATCCGCCCTTTACATTGGCATAGGATCCCCTGAACTTCAGCATGGATATCGCATTGGGCAGGTCCAGGTAATCACTCACCACTGTACTCAAAGAGGCGGATGGATAGAAATAGGTATTGTTTCCTTGCGGCAGGGTAGAGAGTTTATCCACCCTTCCCGTGAGGGAGAGGTTGGCATATTTACTGAATCCCAGGTCGAGGTAACCATAGGCGCTTAGTGCCAGCATATTGGACCTGAAACTGCTTGCCTTGATGGGGTTACGGCTATTGGAGAAGGCATAAAGTCCGGGAACGTTCAGGTAATCGGTAGTGGTGAAGTTGGAATTGTAACTGAAGTTGCGGGCATTACCACCAACAGATGCCTTGATACTGATATCCTTCAAAAGGTTGCTATTCTGGTAGGTTACCAGGAAATCGGTATTGTTCTCAAACATGGCCCTCCTGTCTTCCCTGTAATCACCCTTTCCTTCTTCCCTGCCGTAGGGATGGGCGCTGTAGGGCATCTTCTCGTTGCGGAACAGGTCATAGGTAGTCACCTGCGTGCGCACCAGGAAATCAAGGTTCTTGTTCAACTTATAGGTCATCTTGATATTACCGTTCAGGTCGTTCTTATTATGGCCGCGCAACCACTCATAAGACATGAAATAGGGGTTGTGGTAGCGCTGGTATTCTGCATAGATGGATTGTACGCCTTCCTTTCCAGGCTGCCAGTAATTGCGCATGTCATCCATGCTCCAGTCTGCTCCTGCCCAGAGGATGATGTTATAGATGATACTGTTGGGACCATAGGTCACATCAGGGAAATTATCAGAATACTGCCTGTTGTAATTGATATAGGACTCCAGCCTGAGTTTGTCAGTGAAATTATAGCCACCGGAAATATTGAAATTGGTAATATTCAATTGGGTATTGGGAACAATCCCCTTCTGGTAACTGTGCGAAACTGCGAAGCGCAGGTCAGATTTCTCTGTTCTGGATGAAACGGCAATACTGTTGGTAGATAACAATCCGGGCTCGAGGAAACGCTTCAGGTTATCCTTACCGCGCGCCACCCATGGGGTTGGGATTCGCTCCCCGGTCACAGGATCAATGGGCGAATCATACTGGGGGATCAACTGGCCTTCAAACTTCGGCCCCCAAACATCATAGTCGCCATCATTGGTACCGCCACCTTTACCATCTACAAAAGCGTACTTACCGTGGTCACCAGGACCATATTCATCCTGCACCTTTGGAATGGCATTGAAACCATTCTCCACCATGGTGGAACTATTGAATTCGATGGAGAAACCACGCTTGTCCCTTGAACCACGTTTGGTGGTGATCATGATCGCACCATTCACGCCGCGTGAACCATAGAGTGCAGAGGCGGTGGCGCCTTTGAGTACGGTGTAGCTTTCAATATCATCAGGTGAAATATTCCAGGTATCGGAATTAATGGGCACACCATCCACTACATACAGGTTGATGCTACGGCCGCGGAGGTACACATTGGGCGCGGACAATAATTCGGAATTCAGTCCTACTGTAAGGCCGGCTACCTTTCCTACCAAACCATTGATAGGATTCGGTTCGCGTGCTTTCACCAGGTCTTCGCCCTTTACTTCCTGGACCGCATAACCAATCTTTTTCTTTTCTTTCTTTACCCCTAATGCAGTCACCACAACCTCATTGAGTGAATTGGCTGATTGTTGGACATTGATAGTGACCTTAGCTTCATCTCCAACAGTGAACTCCTGGGTGGTCACACCAACACCACTCACTATCAACACATCACCGGGTTTGGCAGTAAGGGAGAACTTTCCATCAGTACCAGTGGAAGTTCCTTTCTTATCACCTTTTAGCATGATGCTTACTCCGGGGACCGGCGATTGGTCTTTTGCTGAAAGTACCTGTCCGGTTACAGGTTGCTGTGCAATGGTTACAGATGGACATACCACTGCCAGCAGGGCCGCGAGGGTTAAGGCCCGCATGCGCTTGGGCTTGCTCATAAATAGATGGTTTGATTTATTAGAACAAGCGCAAAACTATCCGGGCTACATGATGGTAATGTTAGAGCTTCTTTAACAATATATGAACTGTTAAAGAAGCCAATGTTAAGACTATCGGGTTACCTGATCCAGCCTGCCCTGTATTGTAAAGCCTCCATGGCAACTGCAACATATACCAGGGGGGCGTTCCAGTTGATGGCAATCTCATTACTGGCGTAGGAACAAACCTCATCGAGGTAAGCAAGCTCTGCACCTTCATGGGGATATTTACAACCATCCTGTTTGTATTTATTGGGACCACCCACCAGGAGGCCTGGAACAGGCAAAGGATTATTATCGGCAACAGATGGCCGGTGGTGGGCATTGACCGGCGGTCGGCTACCCATTCCCGTTATAAAGCAATAACCAGTGGCATTCCTGCCTGTAAGGTAATCCAGGTTGGATAAGGCGGCGTCAAGGTATTTCGGGTTTCCGCTGTACAGGTAGGCATTCACCAAAACCAGCCCCTGGTTGGCTGCTACAGAATTGGAGCCCCAAACAAAATCTTCAGCAGACTGTCCCATGATGGTACCAAAGGCTTTATTACCCCCATTGGCGATCAGGAGGTCAGCTAGTTTCAGCAGTTCGTCGGAAAAGGGTTTCGCATCAACCAATTGTCTGGCACCCTGGGTCCTGGCATTTCTCAAAAGTGAAAAATAACCCATAGGGGCAACATCATACCAGCAGGGAACAAGGATAGGGGCACGTCTCCATTTCATCAGCACATCCAGGTATGCTTGATTACCGGTAGTGATCAGCAATTCACTGGAAGCCCAGAACCACTCCCCGGAAAAATTAGTATCGCCATACCTGCCGGTTACGACCTCCGGCTTAAAAGACTTATTGTTCTTTTCCTGGTCATACTCAACAGCCGGATGCTGTTCAGCCCATTGCCAGGCATATAGGGCCGCTTTCAGGCAACTGTCGGAAAGACCGGGCAATGCATGGTCAAACTTTTTCAGCACGCGTGATGCCTGTGCCATCACTGCCACAAAATCAAGGGTAGCACCTGTACCCTTCTGTACAAGGTAACGGGTTTCCTTAGCCTTATCCGGCATGATCATGCCATCGAACTTCGGATTGGTACATTTATGGTATACCCCACCATCATTGGGGTCCTGCATGGTAAACAACCACCGCAGGTTATAGATCACCTCATCCAGGATATCAGGAACTTTATTGCCGGATTCAGGGATATTCCATTGGAGTGAATCGAAGTAAGCGGGGAAATCCTCATAGGCAGATAGTAGCGTGCCCATGGTTATGCCAGAATTCACTACATACTTATTATAATCACCGGCATCGTACCAGCCACCCCTGGAAGCCACAATGGTCCCTTCCGGCCGCTGAGCGGATGCTGCGGAAGCATGAATCAATACCTTGTCATCGGGATGCCCCAGGGGCCTCGCCCATTTCCCTGCATGTTCAGGAAGCAAGGGGATATCGGAGCGCTGGTAATAATACCCTTTCATGGAAACCTTCACCAGGTCATTAGCGATACCGCTACCAATCCTGAATGCGGGGGAACTGGCACCTCCTTTCAGTACCACCCTGAATTGCCCGGATTGCGTCAAGCCACTGAAATCAGCTTTTCGGGTAACCATCGAAGAATAGGCAGACTGAATAGCCGGGCCAAGCTTACCGCTAAATACGGTATCGCCATTCCCATTATTCACCACCCAGAAAATTTCACTTCCTGACCGCTCTTTTACAATGGCGATCTTGGGGGCATAAGAATAGAAACCCAATTGGTTCAGTAAAACCTGGCCGCCATTATCCTGTCCGCCACAGGAAATGGTTGCGAACAATAAAAGTATCGAATAGGCAGCAAGAAGAATTCGGCTCATGTTCTATGTTAATAGGTTAACACCAATCCGTTTCTAAAAGTAAACAAATAGCGGCAGCATTTCCAACCCTTTGCGTGGATAGGGACCCATCTTCCCGCCAGCACTTCGAGGCTAATTGAAAATGTTGTATCTTATTTAACGAATTACAAAGGTGCTCCCCTGGAGATCACCTATCCTTCTGAACGATCTCAGGTCCCCTATTCCGTTAAACAAGTGTTCCTGGCCCAGGTAACAAGGTGGGCTAGAAAAATCCTGCATTACCCTGGAAAATCATTCGCCGCAAAAAATGACCAATATGGGAAGAATAGCTACCATCCTTAAATCCACAGTACTGCCTGGCCTGATGGCATTCCTTGTCGTTGGCATGAAGAAGGAAGCAGCAGCTCCAGACTTCTTGCTGTTGAATGGGAAGGTCTTTACCAGTGACCCCTCCAATTGGTATACAGAAGCCGTGGCCATAAGCAAGGATAGGATAACGGCAATTGGAAACAATGCTGCGATCAAGGCAATGGCAGGACCCGCAACCAAAATAATTGACCTTGGAGGCAGGACTGTTATCCCGGGCATCAATGATGCCCATGACCATATTGGCTTTGGCACCCCAAGGGCGAGGCATATCCAATTCAGGGCCGATATGATGCATGGCCCATCACTTCAAACCGTCCTTGATTCCCTTTCCCTGATCACCAGGGATCTACCCAAAGGAACATTGATTACCGGATCGCTTGGAGTGGATTTATTGGAAGATCCTAAGGCAAGAAGGGAAGCATTTGATCAAGTATCCCCAGACCACCCGCTTATCCTACAGGCACCATGGGGCCACGGCACCTTACTCAACAGCCAGGCCATGCAATGGATGGGCATTAGCGAGAGCAGCGCGGACCCAATGGGAGGGCATTATGAAAGGGATCCGGCAACAGGTAAGCTAACAGGAGCATTGATCGAATACGCAGAATTCTTCACCTCCAAATTCCTATACTCCCAATTATCAGAGGCGGAACAAATCGCAGGCGCGAAGGAATATGGTGCAACAGCCCTTCAATTGGGCATTACTTCGGTACAGAATATGGCAACCTCCCTAAACCTCGACCAAATGTACCGGTTACTGGAGCAAGCCAGGCTACCGCAGCGCATACGTATCATAAGGTTCCCGGAAACTTCCCCAAAAGCAAGGGAAATTTACCCATGGACCACCAATTATCCATCTAGCTCATTTCTCTATGTTTCAGGCATGAAATGGATCCTGGATGGCACCCCTGTAGAAAGAGGCTCTTATATGCTGGAAGCCTACAAGGACAAACCGGGATGGAAAGGGGCCTTGAATTTCCATCCTGATACGATCAGTACCATTATTGCAGAAGGCTGGCGAAGCAAGGAGCAACTTATGCTACATATCACGGGAGACGCCTTGCCGGAATTGGTGATGGATAAAATGGAAAGTATGGGAAGCGAAGCAGACTGGCTAAAAAAACGACTAAGGTTTGAACATGCCGATGGCTTTCCGGGGAAGGCTGTAACGAGGGCCAGATCAATGGGGATTGTCCCTGTGGTCAACCCCTCCCATTTCATGTTGGCGGACATCATACAACAAAGGATAGGACCGGAAAGGGCTGCATCCTACCAGCCGTTCAGGTCACTCCTTGCAGCCGGCATCCCAGTGGCCATAGGTTCTGATGGCCCCAACAATCCTTACCTCAATATCATGTTTGCCACCATCCATGCCAACAACCCTGGCGAAGCTGTAACCCGGGAACAGGCAGTGATCGCTTATACCTATGGCTCAGCCTATGCAGAATTCATGGAAAACGAAAAGGGAATGATCAGGAAGGGTTATCTCGCCGACCTGGCCGTGCTCAGCCAGGACATCTTTACCATACCCACCCAGGCCCTGCCCAGAACAACAGCAGTAATGACCATCATCGATGGAAAAATTGTCCATGACCAGATCACCGCAAAAAACAATGAACCCTAATTATTAAGCACTAGTTCATTGTACTGTTGACTCACTAACTACCCAACTTTAATCAGCCCTTTGTAAGATCAATTCAGTGGATTCTGTAATGGTCCCTGATAATTCTTTCCTCCTGGGTTTCATCCCAAACAACACCCTTGTCAGGATAAACGGCCTGATCAGCCACCTGTATACTAAAGCCAATCCAATAAAAGTAGCGAGGATCAATAGGATCATTTTGACAAGGATAGGCAGATTCCATTGGGTAACATAGTAACCAAAGGCTACGATCAGGGTCTGGTGCAGGATGTAGAAGGGATAGACTGCTTCATTGGCGTAAACCAGGAAGGGATTGGAAAAATTCAGGTACTGCTTGGCGAACCCCAGGGCCGCAAGGATAATGCACCAGATGTGCAGGGAATTGGCCAGGCCGTAAAGGAAAAGTTCAGATCCATCTTCTTTGGGAATAGTCATATTCCACCAATACCGGGCAAACAGGAAAATGGAACATACCAGGGCGGTACCCAGGAACCACTTCCGGTATTTCTGGCAGGCATCCCAAAATGGCTGGCTGCCGGCAAGAAAATAGCCATAGAACAAGAGGGTAAGCGAGGACAGGAACAGGAACCAATCATCCAACAGGCTTTGCTGCTCGGGATAACGAATGAAAAGGGTAAGGTAATAATACAGCAATGGCAGCACCGGGATCATCATGAGCAATGGATGATGTGCAGCATTGGCGATCCTTGTCTTCAAGCGTTCCAGTGCTTTGATCCTGAAGATCCCAAACACCGGTAGCAAGAGCATACAAAACACAAACAGGTAAACTACGAACCACATATGGCTCCAGGTGAGGCTCCCTTCCGGATAGGGGACCATCTCCCAAACGGTAGGGTAGAAATCTGCATAGGATCCCGATATCCTCCCTTTTTGGGTATACTCAAAATATACCTGGAGGGGAATGGTGAAGAACATGGCAAAAAAGAGCGGGATGAACAACCTGACAATCCGTTCACCGGCAAAAGCAAAGACTGACCTTCGCTTCAGGGAAAAATGGATCCCCACCCCTGAAATGAAGAACAGCAGGGGCAAACGCCACTGGTGTAGCCACCAGACCAAACGGCTCAGACCGACGGAAGTTTCGCTGTTCTTGATCTCCCAGCCGAATGTCACGAATGGCATGGCACAATGGAAAAAGATTAGGATAAAGAAGGCAAGCACCCTTACCCAGTCGATATAGTGCTTTCTTTCATTTGTCATAGTAGTTAAGGTTGAAGTGGATGATACCTAATCATACGAACCAGGTTAAAGGAATGTTACAGTTCCAACAAAAAAGGCACCCTTGAGGTGCCCTTATGCATTTGATTTTGCCTGTTATTCCTTAATGATCTTTAACCTGAACTTACCTTCCGTGATCTTCCTCCTGGTGGCTTTCGGATCTGAATCGAGGTAATGATCACCCGAAAAGGTCCCTTCCAGTGTTTTACCATCATTGGAAGTAATGGTCAGCACCAATGGGTCCTGGATCGTCACGCCATAGAACTCGGCATCCGCGTTAACAGAAGACCCCGCACTATATTCTTCCGTCATCTCCTTCGCCATATAGGTACTCAGCACTTCCCAGTCTGTATTGGTACTGTTGAATGTACCTGTTGACCCTAAAGGCTTCTCACTTGGCTGGTTCGACAAGTATAGCCCCATGGTAGGCGAGTCGTCATTACGGTTCTCAAAGCCTCCCATTCCCCACAATTCAATATTCTCAACCTTCACATAGGAGGCATAGGCCCCAACATTGAAGCTTTTCTCCACCCCATCTATTTTACAGGTCAGGAAATAGGAAGGTTCGTCATTGTCCTTGGAACAGGATGAAAAAAGAAACAAGGCAAGCAGGGAACAGATAAAGATATTTCTCATAGAAAAGAATGTTTGACGGGAAAAATAGAAAAGAATTTCAATTTTTCACACCCTTATACTATAATTCATCCCTTCAGGAACTGGCCAGGTTAAACACCAGTTTTCCAAAGTGACGTCCTTCCTCCAACAGTGCTATAGCAGCCTCATACTCCTCCAATCTATACTCCGCCTCGATCGCCGGTTGTAACTGATGCCTTTCATAAAAAGCCAGCATATCGGCAAACTCCTGGTCGTTCCCCATCAGGGTGCCCATAATGGTCAACTGCTTGTTGAATAAGACCGAAGGCTTAATCCTGACCTCATTACCGGCTGTGCGACCAAAGTTCACGATCCTTGCCCCGGGGTTAGCGAGTTCGGTAAGCGCCTCAAAACCACTGCCACCTGCACTATCTATGATCACATCAAATCCCGTAACAACAGCCCTTGCTTTATCTACCCAGTCCGGGTCACGGTAATTGAAACCTGCCCTGGCCCCCATGCTGACCGCCCTACTGAGCTTATCATCAGAAGATGAGCTGACATATACTTCAGCACCGGAAGCGACGGCCATTTGCAACAGGAAGATCGCCACGCCACCTCCTATGCCCGTGACCAATACTTTCTCCCCTTTAGCCAATCTTGCTTTGGTGAACAGTGCGCGGTAAGCAGTAAGCGATGCCAACGGAATGGCAGCAGCTTCTTTCAGCTCAAGGTGTTGGGGAATCGGGTACACGTAATTTTGGGGAATAACCATATACTCCGCAAAGGTGCCATTGGTAGGCACACCAAGTATTTCATATTTTTCAGAGGGAATGGCAGCATTCCCGCCCCAATACAAGCTGGGATTAACCAGGACCTCCTTACCGATCCACCCCGCATCCACTCCGGCACCAACGCCAGCCACCACCCCACTTCCATCCGAACCGGGAATAATATCCTTCTCCAGGATCTTTTCCTTCCACAGGAAAAGGTCGCGGTGGTTGATGGCTGCATAATGCAGCCTGATCAACACCTCGCCGGCAGCGGGTTGCGGGGTTTCTATTACTGCGATCCGCAAGGGCTCATCCTTGGATCGAAACAACAATGCTTTCATACCAATTTTACCTTTTACGATGAATAATCACAAAGATCCCAGGGGAAGGTATACACAAGGCTTCCTATCGAATCTCCTGGACTGTACAGTAAAATTCGGAAGGGCATGGTTAAGGAATCCTTATTAGTGGCCAATTGGGCAAAATGACTGATGAACTGTCCGTAAGCAGGAACAAACTCTGGCATTACTGGTCAAACTGTATTGGCTTCAATTTTATATACGATCAGATCAGGGGCGCCATCCTTATAGTTACTGCGGAACCAGGTTTTGAATTCCCGGTAACTTTCTATGACATCCCGGTAATAAGGGAAATAGTAAACCAGGTATACTTCCCTCCCACCTTTAGAGAGATAGTGAAGGATATTATGAACGACCTGCCGCAAGGTCCTTTCCCCAAAAGGGTTGAACAGGTAGATGAGGTTGGTCCCTTCAGGGATGGCGAAATCACCGGCATCGTGGCAATGGATGGAAAACCTGGTCCTGCTGCCATGCGCCTGCATGATCCGGCAATTCATTTCAGCAAATTCCAGTGACTCTTCATCAAGGTCTACGCCTGTAACCTGGTTAAATCCCAGCTTCATCCCAACGGACAATACCCTTCCCGACCCGCAACCCAGGTCGAGTAAATTGATGGCCACGGGCGCCAGGGGGACATGCCTGAAACCTTTAAAAATATAATAGAAGGAAGAAGCATCATTCTGCCAACTGTCCTTGCCGGCAGACCTGTCAATGGTAGCAGCAAGATTTTGGGGGGTATTAGCATGACGGATACCCCAGCGCCTGTAAAACCATGCATTACTGATATCATAGTATTTTTCGCAGAAGATCCTATACCAGCCTTTATGCCGCAATTCCTGGTTCCAGCGTTGCTGTTTTTCCTTGATAAGAAGAATTGTTTTGCTCAGGTACACTTCCATACAGCAAAAGGATAAGGTTAACAAAAAATACCTAGTCAACTAAACCTTAATCCAGTGCTTTCATAATGGGGAAGAACTAATGACGGATGGATCAATAAAATGAAGAAGGATTTTTATTGCTCCCTAATACAGTAAGCTACGATTTTTATTTTAATATTCCTGAAGATAAGGTTAAAGAAGGCAAGGACCCTTACCCAGCTGACAATGTACTTTCTTTCAATTGCTATAGTAGTTAAGGTTGTAGTGGATGATACCTAATCATACCAACCAGGTTAAAGGAAAGTTACAGCTCCAATAAAAAAGGCACCCTTGAGGTGCCCTTATGCAATTGATTGTCCATTTTATTCCTTAATGATCCTTAACCTGAAATTCCCTTCCATGATCCTCCTTCTGGTAACATTCAGATCTGAATCGAGGTAATGATCCCCAGAAAAGGTTCCTTCCAGGATCTTGCCATCGTTGGCGGTTATGGTCAGTACCAATAGGTCCTGAATGGTCACACCCTGGACTTCTGCAATCGCGTTAACAGCAGACCCTGGATGAAATTCTTCCTTCATCTCCCTGGCCATATAGGTAGTCAGCAATTCCCAGTCTGTATTGGTACTGTTGAATGTCCCGGTTGACCCTAAAGGCTTCTCACTTGGCTGGTTTGACAAGAATAGCCCCATGGTGGGCGAGTCATCATTACAGTTCTCAAAGCCTCCCATACCCAAGAATTCAATATTCTCAACCTTCAAATAGGAGGCATAAGCCCCAACATTGAAGTTTTCCTCCACCCATCCATTTTTACAGGTCATGAAATAAGAAGGCTCATCATTGACCTTGGTACAGGTTGAAAAAAGAACAAGGAAAGCAGGGAACAGGTAAAGATATTTCTCATAGAAAACGATGTTTGGTCTTCAAAAAAGAAGAAAATTAAATCCGCTCACTTTTTTCCCTATCATCATTATTCTGAGAACCAACCAACTTAAACACTAGTTTACCTGATACCTGCTTCCTGTAATTTCAACCATTTAAGATCATTCCGGATAGACCTTCAGCCTGAACTTTCCGTCAGTAATCCTGATGAAATCCCCTAAGGGACCGGAATAGTAGTAATAATCCCCAGAAAAAGTTCCCTCGATGATATTGCCATCATTGCTGGTAATGGTTAATACAAATTGATTCTCGATTTCTACCCCCCATTCGTTAGCACTATTACTAACCATGGTACCGGCGCCATAGCTTGCTCCGGAAACCAGATCTAAATACTGGGTATTGATCTCGAAATCCTTTGTGGTACTGGTAAAAACCCCTGATTTTCCGATCGGCTTTGCGGCAGGGCCATTGGAAAGAATGATCCCAAAAGAAGAGGGATGGCTTCCTTTAGTGTCAGCGCCTCTGATATTTATTAACTCACTAACGTCGATTATACTATGGATTGCCGAGCATTCAGTGTTGAAGGATTTCTCAACACCATCTATTTTACAAGTGATGAAATAGGATGGCTCGTCTTTGCCTTTTGAACAGGAGGCCAGGAAAATCAATGCACACAGCAAGGGAAATAGGATACGTTTCATTTGATAGGTTTTGTTTGCGCCCAAAATAGTTTCCGATTTTCTATTTTGCAACACTTCAATCATCCAAAACCCTATCTTTTCATAATTACCCAACTTACAAAACAGGCCTATTAAACAACTTCTAAAAATTATACCATTCTAAATTCAGTATTGACCTTATGCTGTATCGCTAAAGCTCAACCCGCTCCATCCTCGGCGCACACAAATGCATCAATACCCAGCCCACGAGGTAACTGGTGCCACAAATCAGGAAAATAATATTGTAGCCGGCAGAAATATTACCAATGGCCTTGTATTGGTCGAGGATCCAGCCGATGAACAAGGGAAATAGAATGCCCCCTACGGAACCTGCCATGCTGCCGATCCCTACCACAGAACTTACCGCCTTCCTGGGGAACATATCAGATGCAGTGGTAAAGATATTGGCGCTCCAGGCCTGGTGGGCTGCAGCAGCAAGGCTGATCAATGCCACAGCCTGCCAGACATTGGTAGCATAACGTGCACTGATGATGGGCAATACACAAATGGCAAAGGCCAGCATTGATGTTTTCCTTGCCTTGAAAACAGGCCAACCCTTCCTGATCAACCAGGAGGACAGATAACCTCCCATAACACTCCCGATGGTCGTTGCCGTATAAACAATCACCAAAGGAAGGCTAGGCTTCTTCAGATCCAATTGGAACACCGAGGAAAAATAAGAAGGCAACCAGAAGAGGAAGAAATACCAGATCGGGTCGGCAAAGAATTTCCCGAAGATGAATGCCCAGGTTTGTTTCTTCATAAAAAGGGATGACCACTTTACCTTCTCCCCGCTTTCCTCCTGTTCCTCGCCATCACTCTCGATATGCGCCAACTCTACTTTGGATACAGACGAATGTTTTTGGGGAAGGTCAAACCATCGCCACCAAAAGATGAGCCATATGAATCCGATCGCTCCCGTTACGAGGAAGGCCTCCTGCCATCCAAAAGCGCCCAATAAGGCCGGCACCATGATCGGCGCTACCACAGCCCCAACATTGGATCCAGAGTTAAAGATCCCGGTTGCCAGGGCCCTTTCTTTCTTGGGAAACCATTCCGCCACAGTTTTAATGGCCGCCGGGAAATTCCCTGCTTCGGCAACACCCAGGGCAGCCCTTGCCATCCCAAAACCAAATGTTGATTTAGCCAGGGCATGCGCCATGGCAGCAATGCTCCAGAACAACACCGAAAGGGCATAGCCAAGGCGGGTACCGATCTTGTCTATCCAACGACCAAAACCCAATAAACCAATGGCATAGGCTGCGGAAAAGGCCATCACGATATTGCTGTAATCCGTTTCCGACCAACCGAATTCTTTTTCCAGCGTAGGTTTTAACAAACCGATCACCTGGCGGTCGAGATAGTTGCCAGTGGTCGCAAAGAACAAGAGGGCTACCACCACCCAGCGGGTATTTCCTTTTGGTGCAGGCATACAGTTCTGATTAGGCTTTTGCTGAACGTGCTATTCTTAAGGCTATTTGAGTATCTGTTTCCAGTTGGGAAAGGTTCTTATTGGTCAGGATCTCCTTACTGATGAGTCGCGAGCCCATGCCCACGGCAACTGCGCCGGCACGGAACCACCCCCGCATATTCTCTTCTTCCAGTTCCACCCCTCCTGTAGGCATGAAGCTGGTTCCCGGGAACAAGTCTTTTATTGCAGCAATGAAGCCTGGTCCCAACACATTACCCGGGAACATTTTCACCAATGAAGCGCCTGCCTTTACAGCTGACTGTATCTCTGTTGGGGTCATACAGCCGGGCACCCACAACAATCCATTGTGCCGCGCCAGCTCTCCCACTTCCGGATCCACCACCGGGCTCACCAGGAAGTCCGCACCGGCATCCATGAAGGCCCTCGCCTCCCCTGCAGTCTTTACGGTTCCTGCGCCCAGGAAAATACCCGGCGCTTCAACCAGTAAGGTCGACTTCAGGAGCCTGAAATTTTCCAAAGCATGGTCCCCACGGTTAGTGTACTCGACCACCCGCACCCCGGCATTGTACAGCGCCTTGATCACCGATAAGGAGAGCTCAGGTGAATCATGGTAAAACAAGGGCAATACCAGTTGTTCTTTTATTGCATCAAGGATCTTTCCGGAACTACTCATGCTTTTATTTGTTTTTTGATATCCTGGATGGTATCTGTTGTTATATCCCCCATCACCTGCAGCTTCCTGAAAGCTGCGGCTGTTGCATATTCCAGGGTATCCCTGGTAGAAAGGCCGGAAAATTTCCCATAGATCAACCCCGCCATGAAACAATCCCCCGAACCCACCTTATCGGCCACACTGCCTGCAGCATATTCCCGCGAAACCAAACTTCCTTCGCCCCTGGAGAACAGCGTTGCAGAATAGGCAATACCCGGTCCATCCTCAAACCGGAAGGTATTGGCGACCCACTGGCAGGAGGGATAACGTTCAAGTATATGCGTAGCACTGATCTCCGCATGGCGATAATAATAACCTGATGAGATCATCTCTTCCTGGAGCGGTACACCGAGCATGGTATGGGCACTCCAGATATTCCCCATCAGCACCGTGCAATAACTGGCCAGTTCAGGCATTACCTCAACCGGCTCCTTTCCATACTTCCACAACCTTGGCCGGTAATTCAGGTCGAGTGACACCGGGATATCCAGCGCCCTGGCCACTTTCACCGCCTCAAGGCAAACTGCGGCCGCATTAGGCGTGAGGGAGGCACTGATGGCGGAGAAATGAAACCATTTCTTATCCTTCAGCAACTTCACCCAATTGATACTGCCAGGTTCGAGTTGTGAAAAGGAAGAACCAGATCGGTCATAGATCACACCAGTATGCTTCAGGTCCTTTCCAAATGGCAAGAAATAGGCACCTATCCTTTCGCCACTATAAACAATGGGACTGGCATCAATTTTCTGCCGCTGCAACTGGCTTAACAGGTGGTTGGATAAATAATTTTGCGGCAGGGCCGTACAATAGGATACCGGCACTCCCCATTGGGCCAGCGCTGCTGCTACATTGTATTCAGCACCACCAATGTAAACAGGCATAGCGCCCTGTCGCAACCAGTTGCCTTCATTGTCCGGTGCATACCGAAGCAAGAGTTCCCCAAAACACAATACTTGATCCATCAGCCTACCTTGAAAAAGTTTTTCGCATTATCATAACACAATTGCCGCACCAATGCGCCGATCCATTCACGGTCATTGGGCAAGAGGCCCGCTTCCATTTCCTGTCCCAACAGGTTGCACAAGACCCTCCTGAAATAATCGTGGCGGGAATAGGAAAGGAAACTCCGGCTATCCGTCGTCATCCCGATGAAGTTACTCAACACCCCCAGGTTCGACAAGGCATTCAATTGTTTTTCTATTCCATCCTTCTGGTCGAGGTACCACCATGCCGATCCAAACTGGACCTTACCGGCTATGGAACCATCATTAAAAGTGCCGGCCATGGCAGCGAAGACCTCGTTCCAACCCGGATTAAGGTTATAGATGATGGTAGGCGCCAGCCGGTCCTGCCGGTCCAGAGCATCAAGGAAAGCCGCCAATCGCTCTGCCTGCGGATAATCACCGATCGTATCGCCCCCACTGTCTGCCCCTAATCTTTCCCTCAGCCTTGAACTCACATTCCTTAAAGCACCCAGGTGGAATTGCTGCGCCCATCCCTTAGCATGGTACATACTGCAGAGGTGCAATAAAACCAATCCCGCAAATCCTTCCGGATCGGGGTGCATAAATGTCCTATCCTCCAATACTTTCCTTAACCCTTCTTCTACTATTTGCTCATCAACCGGAAGCAGTGGCATGGCAGACAGTCCATGGTCAGCTATCCTGCATCCATTGGCATGGAAATATTCCACCCGCTGCCAGAGGGCCTGTAACAGGCTGCTGAAATCATTGATCACCACACCACTCGCCAGTTCCAATCTTTCTATGTATCGCAGGAACCCTTCCTTGTTACGGATATCCAATACCGGGTCCGGGCGAAAGGATGGCCGCAATTCAAAAGACAAGCCATCTGCTATTGCCTCCCTATGAAAACGAAGGTCATCACAAGGATCATCGGTTGTCCCAACCAACTCAACATTATTCATTGCTATAAGTGAGCGGCAACTGTAATCCGGGTCCTGAAGCATTGCATTGCAGGCCTCATAAATTGTTCCGGCCGTTGATTCATTGAGGTAGTCATCAATACCAAAGGGCCATTTCAACTCCATTTGTGTCCAATGGAACAGGGGATTACGCAATGTATGTGGAACCACCCTGGCCCAGGCCATGAATTTATCCTGGTCGCTGGCATTCCCTGTGATCAGTTCTTCCGGTATCCCAACAGCCCGCATCGCCCTCCATTTGTAATGGTCACCCTTTAACCATAGTTCCGTCATGTTAGCGAAACGGTAGTCCTTGGCAATGGCCTCTGGTGACAAGTGGCAATGGTAATCGATAATGGGCAGGTTGGCAGCATGGTCGAAATAGAGTTGCCTTGCCTGCTTATTAGATAAGAGGAAGTTTTCGTTGATGAATGCCTTTTGTCTTTTCTTCTTTTTCATTCCCGCTAATTAAAAGTTTTCAACCTCAAAGATTGCCGTTCATGGCCCTTTGCAGACCCAGTTCAAGGCCCCGTAATTCCGCCAGCCCCCTTAACCTGCCTATCGCAGCATAACCGGGATTAGTGGTCTTTCGGAGATCATCCAGCATTTGGTGACCGTGGTCCGGACGCATGGCTATGCCGCATTTCCTGCGACGCATGGTTTCAATGATCACTTTCATCACCGCAGCCATATCCACATCACCATCGAGGTGGTTGTCTTCATAAAAATCCCCCCATTGGTTGCGCCGCGTACTCCTCAAATGAATAAAATTGATCCGGTCACCGAATTGCCTGAACATGGCTGGCAGGTCATTATCTGCGCGGACACCAAAGGAGCCGGTGCAAAAACAAAGCCCATTGTGAAGGTCAGGAATGGCATTGACCAGTGCTTCAATATCTGCTGCGGTGCTCACCACACGGGGCAATCCCAATATGGGATAGGGCGGGTCATCGGGATGGATCACCAGGTTCACCCCAACCTCAGCGGCCACCGGGACCACCTGTTGTAAAAAATGGATAAGGTTAGCCCTGAGTTGATGGGCATCAATATGCTGATAAGCGGCAAGCGCTTCACGAAACTGGTCCAGCGTGAAAGACTCTTCGCTACCCGGTAAGCCCGCGATGATATTCCTTTGCAGCAGCAGCTTCTCTGCTTCTGACATCTTGTCGAAACGCTCCCTTGCCCGGCTGATCTCCTCTTCATCATATTCCTGCATAGCGCCTTCCCTTTGCAGCATGAAAAGGTCAAAGGCCATGAAAGCAGCCTTCTCAAAACGCAGGGCCTTACTGCCATCCTCCACTGTGAAAGACAGGTCTGTCCTGGTCCAATCCAGCACCGGCATGAAATTGTAGGTAACTGTCCTGATATCGCAGGACGCCAGGTTGCGCAGTGTCTGCTGGTAGTTGACGATATAGGATCGGTAATTCCCGGATGCCGTCTTGATCTGTTCATGAACGGGCACACTCTCCACCACCGACCACCTCATTCCTGCCGCTTCTATCTCCCGCTTTCTTTCCATGATGGCATCTATCGGCCATACCTCACCGTTAGGAATATGATGCAGGGCCGTAACCACCCCCGTGCAACCTGCCTGCCGGATATCACTAAGGCTGACCGGGTCATTGGGTCCGAACCAACGCATGGTTTGTTCCATGCGGTATTCAATATGCTGATAAGAAACTGGTGTACTCATAATACTGTTTTAAACGCCACTGAATATGGAAAAGCCTCCATCCACCACTACCTGCGACCCTGTCACGAATCGGGATGCGTCACTCAGCAGCCACACCAATGCGCCCGTAAGCTCCTCCGGACGACCGAACCTGTTGAAAGGGGTGTTATTGATCACCGCCTGTCCCCTTGCCGTGTAGGTACCATCAGGGTTGGTCAGCAGGGCCCTGTTTTGCTCTGTCAGGAAAAAGCCCGGTGTCAATGCATTCATCCTGATCCTGTCGCCATAGCGCTTCGCCAGCTCCACTGCAAACCATTGGTTATAGCAGTCCACCGCAGCCTTGCCCATATTGTAACCCAATACTTTTGTAACTGCCCTTTTGGAGTTCATGCTGGAGATGTTCACAATGCTTGCCGTTTCATTGGCAGCAAGGGCATCCCCAAAAACCTGTGTAGGCAGGATGGTTCCCCATAGGTTCAGGTCCATCACTTTTCTCAACCCGTCCAGGTTCATCCTGAACAGGTCTGCTTCCGGCTGTACCACGCCTTCAGGCATATTACCCCCGGCTGCATTCACCAGGCCATCGATCTTTCCAAAGCGATCCAGCATTTGTTGCTTCGCCTGCCGCAGGTGCCCTTCATCCATTACATCCGCTACCAGCGCAATGGCCTTGCCGCCTTCGGCATTGATGGCTGCAGCCCTTTCCTCGGCAATCCCCTCATTCCTTCCCAGCACCCCAACTGCCGCACCTGCTGCTGCAATGGCTTTCACAAATGACTCGCCAAGGATACCCGTCCCACCGGTTACGACCACCACTTTCCCCTCCAGGGAAAACATCTTACTAACATCCATGCATACTCGATTTTATTCTTTTACAAAGCCCTGACCTTGATACTGCGGAAATCCACCGCATCACCATGGTCCTGCAACAGGATCCTGCCTTTTTCCGCCATCCCGAAATCCTTCCAGCCGGCATATTTACTGCGTGCCACCAGGGCATAGAAGATCGGGGTGCCGCGTTGGTATTCCACTACCTTGCAACCATTCAGGTAATGTTCTATCCTATTGTCAGGATACACCCTGATCATTCCCTTGTTCCATTCCCCGATGGGTTTGCGGGACATCCAGGGTTTCAGGGAAGGGATCAGGTCATAGAGGGAAGCCATGGTACGATTGCCGACGGCTCCCAGTTTGGCATCAGGATGCTGGTCGTCATCCAGTACCTGGTATTCCAGTCCTATGGCAGAACCGGCATTGTTCTCTTTTTCCGTAACAAAATATTTTACCCCGCTATTGGCCCCTGGCGTCAGGCGGAAATCAAACTGCAGTTCAAAAGCCCCGAATAATTCTTCGGTCACGATATCCCCGCCATTCACGGATTCGCCACCACCAGATTTCATCACCCTCAACATACCGTCCTCTATCTTCCAGCCTTTTTCAGGGAACTGGGTTTTATAAGCGCCCCTCCAGCCCTTGGTGGTTTGGCCATCCCATAATAACCTCACGCCATTGGCCTTCTCTTGTTCTGATAACTGGTTGGGTAGTAAGTTGACAACGAAAATCGTTGAGGACGGCCTGGGCTTAAGGTTAGCGGTTTGGATCCGGATATTGCGCCACTTGATCTGCCGGCCGGCTTCTTCAGGCTTGCCGATGGAATGTACCTGCAGGGCAATAAAGCCCCTGGTCGGCAGGCTATCGATGAGGTAAGCAGCAGCGATGCCGTTAACATAGGTGCGAACCGTATTACCGATACATTCAATGCGATAGTGGTTCCACTCCCCGTTATGAAAGGCTTTCTTTGCCCCTTCATTATAATCAAGGGTGTACAACCATCCCCTTCTGCCTTCATCATATATACCACCACTCCAGGCACGCCTGGATGGATCGATCTCCATCTGGTAGCCATGCACCTTTCCATTCTGGTAATCAGGGCGGCTCTCACTCCTGAACTGGATGCCGGAATTCATATTGGAATCCACCTTGAACTCCAGCTCAAGGATGAAGTCCTGGTAATCCTTTTCAGTCGCCAGGAAGGAATTGGGTTCATTCAGAACGGTGGTGCCCACTATTGCCCCATCCTTCACCTCGTACTTAGCCTTACCATTCAATTGTTTCCATCCTTTGAGGTCCTTCCCATTGAAAAGACTCACCCATTGTCCCTTTTGGGAACTGCCCTGTGCCTGCAGTTGCCAGCTGGCCAGGAATACCATCCCCATCAATACTAGTTTCTTCATGTTGCTACATTATGTTGATCAGAGTTTCATTTCCCAACCGGGCGCATACTCACGCGTCCAGTATTGCATGGCCTCCTTGTCATTCAGGATATGCCCATTCGAAGGGTCACATTGCAAGGCCCTTCCGGTCCGCCAGGATATATTTCCTAATTGTGCAAGCAAAGTTGACCGGTGGCCTTCAGTAATGGGCGAAGTGAGTTTAGCCTTGCCCCGGATGGCATCCACAAAATTCAGCAGGTGCATGCTGTCCAAACGCTCGCCCATGCCCATGGTATTGGTCGCATCCGCTTTTTGCAGATTGGTCTTTACCTCCCTGACCAGTTTGTTATCCATGCCGAAAATTTTGTAATCATCACCACCCGGGATGACCATGGTGCCTTTCTCCCCATAGAAGACCACTCCCCTGCCACTGCCTTCTACCTCATGTGGATTGCAGCTCCTGGATTCCCACAGCATGGCGGTCTTATTGGGGAACTCAAGGGTGATGGTTTGCGTATCGGGTGTTTCCCAATCATCATTGAAGGCATAGCGTCCCCCGGCCGATACCACCCGGATTGGAAAGTCAACGCCCAACCCCCAGCGCATCACATCGATCTCATGGGTGCCATTATTGAGGGCTTCACCAGTGCCCCAATGCCAGAACCAATGCCAGTTATAATGAACGAGGTTATCCTTGAAAGGCCTGCGCGGAGCAGGTCCCTGCCATAAGTCAAAATCAAGGTGGGAAGGAACCGGTGCCGCTTTCCCAAAGCCAATGGACTTTCGGCTATTGGCATACCAACCTTTGGCAAAATATACCCGACCGATCAAGCCTTCCTGCAATTCCTTCATTGCCTGCTGTACATTGGGGAAAGAACGTCGCTGGTTACCCATCTGGATCAGCTTCCCATAACGCTGTTGTGCAGCTATCAACAGCTCACCTTCGGCGGGATTATGCGAACAGGGCTTCTCTACGTACACATGTTTGCCAGCCTGCACCGCCATCAAGGCTGCCGGTGCATGCCAATGGTCGGGAGTAGCGATCACAATGGCATCGAGGTCCTTTTCAGCCAGCAGCTTGCGCACATCATTATACCCTTTGGGTTTCTTCCCGGAAACCTTCTCGATCTCAGCGATGGTTTTGGCCAGCACATTGGCATCCACGTCGCAGACATAGCCAATCTCCACATTCGGGAGTAGGGCCAGCATTTTGGCCAGGTAAAAACCACGGCTATTGGTACCAACAGCACCAATCACCACCTTTTCATTGGGGGAACCTGCAAAACTTGCGAGGGTGGGGCCTACCAGGAGGCCGGTGCCTGCCAGGGCAGACTGGAGAAGGAATTTTCTTCGGTCAAGCATACGTCAATTTTTATGGGTGAGAAAGAAAACCGTATGCCCCTTTTGGCAGTCCTATCCTGCCGAACGCCTGATCCTTAACACAGAAGGCAATACCTGTTTCTTTTCTATTTCGAATATTTTCTTTTTCCCGATCACTTTGAACAACAGCTCTGCTGCACGTTCGCCCATTTCAACAGCCGGTTGAACAATGGCACTCATCGAAGGTTCCAGGAAGGCCGCAGCCGGCATATTGGTAAACCCAACCAGTTTAATGTCTTCCGGTATCCTCAGTTTCAGGGCCCCGCAAACCTCATATACCAGCAAGGCTACTTTTTCTGAAACAGCAAACAATCCATCCGGCTGTTGGTGCTTCAACAGATCCGTCAATAAGCGGATGTTCTTTTCATGGTCTTTCTCAAATTCCTGGATAATGGGCTCCTGCTCACTCGCTACACTCCTGAGTGCTTTCAGGTAGCCGTTCTTCCTTGAGCCCGTAATGAACAACTGTGGAGCCATCCCCAGGAAGGCGATCTTCCTGCAACCCTTAGCCAGCAATAATTTTGTGGCTTCAAATGCGGATTCCTCATTATTCGTCACCACCCCCGGCACATCAATATGCTCACAGATCCGGTCAACAAACACGACCGGCATCCCCGCTTCCACCAATTGCTCTATATGGGCATATCCCCCTGAACTATTGGCAACCGAGATCAGGATACCGTCAGCCCTCCCATTCCTTACTATCTGCAGGATCTCCTTTTCCCTTTGCTGGTCTTCATGGGTAAGGTAAACCAGCACATGGAAGCCTTTCTGGTGGGCCACAGACTCGATCCCACTGATCACCTGCGTAAAGAAGTTATTGTCAAGCCCGGGCAATACCACCGCGATGGTCTTACTGCCCTTCCGCTTCAATCCACTAGCATAGGCATTGGGTTGGTAACCCAGGCTTTCGGCCACTGCCTTCACCTTAGCCCTTGTGGCTTCGCCAATACCATATCTATCGTTCAGCGCCCTGGAAACAGTGGCAATGGACAATCCTAATTGCTTCGCAATGGTCTTGATGGTAACCGGTTCCATAAATTTCGATCAACAACCCAAGTTATTCAAAAAGAACTACGTAAACGTTTACGTAATAAATATCCCAGGCAATCAGGCATTGGCCATAGCCCGGTCGAGATGGACATAGCCCCCATCCACATGGATCAGCTGTCCGGTGGTATGGCTGGAAAGTGGAGATAATAGGAATACGGTCATGTTGGCGATCTCTTCCGCCGTAGTAAAACGGTGTTCAAAGGGAATCTTGGAAGTGATCTCCTTCAGTTTCCCTTCAGGATCAGGCAGGGTCTTGATCCAGTTCTCATACAATGGCGTAAAGCATTCTGCCACCACCACCGCATTCACCCGGATGGAATACTTGGCCAGCTCAACGGCCCATTCCCTGGTCAGGGCATTCCGGCCACCATTGGAAGCCGCATAGGCAGAGGTATTGCCCTGACCAGTATCGGCTGTCTTGGAAGTAATATTAACAATACTGCCTTTTGTCTTTTTC
This sequence comes from Flavihumibacter rivuli, assembly GCF_018595685.2. Taxonomy (NCBI): domain Bacteria; kingdom Pseudomonadati; phylum Bacteroidota; class Chitinophagia; order Chitinophagales; family Chitinophagaceae; genus Flavihumibacter; species Flavihumibacter rivuli. The sequence goes on along the minus strand of NZ_CP092334.1, from coordinate 490,786 downwards.
AGTTCAGGAAGGGCATGATGGGCCATCAGGTAATAGTGTACCAGGTTCTTGTGCAGGCTCTCCATGAAACGCACATAATCTCCATGCTCCAGCCCTACCCCATCATTCACCCCTGCATTATTGACCAGCCCATCGATCTGGCCAAACTGTGCGATCACCTGCTGGACTGCCTTAGCACATTCTTCCGGCTTCGACAATTCGGCCACCACCTGCCAGGCTTTACCCCCATTGGCGACTATTGTCTCCATGGCCCTAAGATTATCCGCTTCATTGCGGCCCAGGATCACCGGCACGGCTCCTTCCCTGGCCAACACTTCTACTATTCCCCAGCCAATGCCCTTAGCACCACCTGTTACGATGATTACCTTATCCTGTAATTGCAGATTCATACCATTAATACTTTTGATCAATTAATAACGTTAACCTATAACCGATAAAACCTTTTCGCATTCCCATAGAAGACTTTATGCTGATCATCCTCTGAAAACCCTGAAAAATAGGCTTTCACCGTAGACAGCCACTGGTCATAATTGGCAGCTACCAGGCATACCGGCCAATCACTCCCGAACATCAGCCGGTCTATGCCAAATAATTCCACTACAGCATCCAGGTAGGGATGCAGGTCATCACTGGTCCACCGGGACCAATCAGCCTCCGTGACCATTCCGCTCACTTTACAATACACATTAGGGAAAGCCGAAAGTCGCTCCATATCCTTCTTCCACAACTCAAGCATATTATCCTTGATATAAGGCTTGGCCAGGTGATCGATCACGAAAGGCTGGTCTGGATTCGTGATCACCATATCCAAAACAGCCGGCAAGTGCCGGGGAAAAACCAATATGTCGTAGGTAAAGCCAAAATCCTTCAAGGCTGAAATACCATTGAGGAAGGCATTATCCAGCATGAACGCCGGCGCTTCTGCCTGTAGGATATGACGGAAGCCTTTCAGCTTGGGGAACTGGGTAAAATAAGCGAGGCGGTCCCTGATATCTTTTCCCTTAAGGTCCACCCAACCCACTACCCCAAGGATGAAATCATGCTTTGCCGCATGATCCAGCATCCACAAGGTTTCTGCTTCCGACTGGTCCACCTGAACATTCACACATCCCGATACTCCATTACGGGAAAGCAAGGACTGCAGGTCCTTTGGTAGGAAATCCCTGCGGATCACTGACATCTCATCTGAGATCCATTCATGCCTGGACGGATCATACTCCCAGAAATGCTGATGTGTATCGATCACCTGCATAACTTATGAATTGAGGTCAAATATCTTTTTCATCAACACCCACTTTTCCCCCTTCTTTGCTGAAGGCAATGACTGCTGGTATTGCCACATCAACTCCTCCCATTCCTGCACCCTGGCATTACCCGCATCCATGGCAGCTTTCCTTTCGAAAGAGAAATCATCACTGGTCTCCATGATCATGAACAAGCGGTTTTCAATACGGTAGATCTCCATACTCGTAATTCCCGCATCCCGGATGCTTTGTTCGATCTCCGGCCAGATCTTCACATGATACTGTTCATACTCCGCAATGAGCTGCTCATCATTCTTCAGGTCAACTGACAAACAATACCTTTTCATGATTTCCTGTTTAATGCGCTACAGAAACTTTTACTGCGGCTTTCTTTAACTGGGTAAGGCCAAACCAGAAGACCACAAGGAAGCAAACTACCGGCACCAGGTAAGAAAGCTGGATATTACCGCTATTGGCATCACTCACCTGTCCCATCAAGATGGGGAAGAAGGCCCCGCCTACAATTGACATCACGATGAAGGAGGACGCGATCTTACTTTCTTCGCCCAGTCCATCAATACCCAGGGCAAAGATGGTGGGGAACATGATGGACATAAAGAATGGGGTAGCTATCAAGGCATAGACTGCAAGGTTACCGGATGCAAATATGGCTATGGCCAATAAGGCAACATTGGTCAGGGCAAAGGCGCACAATAACACGGCAGGTTTGAAATATTTCATCAGGAAGGTACCTACAAAACGTCCCGCCATAAAACCCACCATGGCAATAGATCCCCAAAGGAATGCGGCCTGCTTCTCGGGGATATCCTGCACATAGCGTGCATAACGGATAAAGAAGCTGCCAATACCCACCTGTGCCCCTATATAGAAGAATTGCGCCAGTAAAGCCCAACGAAAATGCCGGTGCCTGAATACCCTGAGGGAGAAACTGGACTCACCTCCTTCCTCTGGCGCTTCCTTGATCTCGGGAAGTTTAACCAATGCAAACAGGATCAAAATCAGGGCGACCACACCACCGATCACCATATAGGGCATCTTGATGGCATTGGCTTCAAAACTCAGGTAGGCATCCAGGTCGGCAGCACTCATCCTGCTTAACTCTTGCGGTGAATGTTCAATACCCGAAAGGATGAATTGTCCGCCTATCAATGGCGGGATCACTGAGCCTACTCCGTTGAATGACTGGGCAAGGTTCAATCGCTTCGCTGCCCCTTCCGGATCTCCCAACTTGGTGATATAGGGATTGGCAATGGTCTCCAGGAAGGTTGCACCACCTGCCATGATGAACAGGGCCACCAGGAAAAAATTATAACTGCGCGCTGATGCTGCCGGTACAAAAAGAAAGGCCCCGATACAATACAATAGCAAACCCACCAGGATGCCATTCTTATAGCCATACTTGTGCATGAACCATCCTGCCGGCAAGGCCACCAGGAAATAACTCAGGTAAACGGAAGAGTCGATGAACGCACTTTCCGTATCTGTAAGGGTACAAGCCTTCTTCAGGTGAGGGATCAGGATGGGGTTGATATTATGCAGGAAAGCCCACAGGAAGAAGAGACTGGTAACCATGATGAAGGCAACCAGGTAAGACTGCTTGTTTTTCATATGACGATCGTTGGTATTACTTGTTTATTGAAAGGCCTTAACAACCTGCCTGGAACTTCCCAGGCCATCGATACCCAACTCCACTACATCTCCCGGTTTCAGGTACACCTGCGGGTTCATGCCTAAACCCACACCTGCCGGGGTACCGGTTGAAATGATATCCCCCGGCAACAGGGTCATGAACTGGCTCACATAAGCAATAATGTGCGGAATAGTAAAGATCAGGTCTGCAGTGGTGCCATCCTGCATCTTCTGTCCGTTCACGGTAAGCCATAACCGAAGATTATGCACATCGGCGATCTCCTCTTTCGTTGCCAGGAAGGGCCCGATCGGCGCGAAGGTATCACAGCCCTTACCCTTGTCCCAGGTACCCCCACGTTCCAACTGGAATGCCCTTTCACTCACATCATTGTGCAGGCAGTAACCGGCAACATGGTCCATTGCATTCGCTTCCTCAACATAACTGGCCTTCTTACCGATCACCACAGCCAGTTCCACTTCCCAATCCGTTTTCTCAGAACCTTTAGGGATCACAATGGTATCGTTTGGACCAATAATGGCCGTTGTCGACTTCAGGAAGATCACCGGTTCTGCAGGTGGTGTGGCACCGGTTTCCCTGGCATGGTCAATATAATTAAGGCCGATGCAAACGATCTTGGATGGCCTTTTCACAGGGCAACCAAAGCGTTCCACCTTTACTTCAGGAAGGCTTCCTGCTGCGATCACCTGCTGCAACCTGGCAAGGCCACCCTCTTCAAAGAAGGCTTCATCATAATCCGGCACAAAACCGGAAACATCATAACATTTATCATTGATCAGCACTCCGGGCTTTTCCTTGCCGGGCGCCCCAAATCGAATCAGTTTCATTATTTCCTTTTTAGCTGTTTAATCTTGTAAATCCGCCATCAATAGGATAGTCGCAACCAGTGAGGAAGCCCGCTTCGTCACTGCAGAGGTATAATGCCAGGGCCGCCACTTCTTCAGTTGTCCCCATACGCCCTATCGGTTGGCTTTTCGATAATTTCTCAAATATCTCCTGCTCCTTTCCCGGATAGTTCTTGGCAATAAACCCTTCCACAAAGGGAGTGTACACGCGGGCCGGCGACATGCAATTGCAGCGGATCTTGTGGGACAAATAATCCTTGGCCACTGACAAGGTCATACTCAGGACGGCTCCCTTACTCATACTGTAGGCAAAACGGTCACTCAATCCTACCGTAGCGGCGATGGAGCAGGTATTCAATATAACGCCACCAGTTTGCTTCATTACCGGCAAGGCCGCATGCAGGAAATTATATACGCCCTTTACGTTGATAGAATAGATCCTGTCAAAATCTGCCTCGGAAGTATTTTCAGCATTACCAATATGGGCTACACCCGCATTGTTCACCAATATATCTATCCGTCCCTCCAGTTCACTGATGGCTGCCACCACTTTTTGTACATCTGCCTGGTCGGCCACATTACAGGTCTGGAATGCCCCAAAACCACCGCCAGTCCTGATCTCATCGGCAAGTCCGGAAGCACTTACAGGATCGATATCCACTACATAGACCCTGGCCCCCTGCCTTGCAAACAGGAGGGACATGGCCTTGCCAATACCACTGGCACCGCCCGTAATGATCGCCACTTTATTTTCTAATCTGAACATAGTTTGTTTATTCTTGAATTAATCGCGAATGCTATAATGAAACACCCCGTTTCCAGGGTATGAAATCATCCTGGTTCAGGAGCACCGCCTTTGGTATCACTTCTCCACTCGCGGCCCTGATCACATAATCAAGTATCTCTTCACCAACTTCTTCAATACTTTTTGTCCCTTCAATAATAGATCCAGTATCGATATCAATGATATCACCCATCCTCCTGGCCAGTTTGCTGTTGGTGGACAATTTGATCACCGGGCAAACGGGATTACCGGTTGGCGTTCCCAGGCCGGTGGTAAAAAGGATCAGCGTAGCCCCGCTGGCTGCCTTACCGGTTGTCGCTTCCACATCATTACCTGGCGTACAAACCAGGCTCAGGCCAGGTTTAGTAGCAGGCTCTGTATAATCCAAAACATCAGCCACAGGTGAGGTGCCGCCTTTCTTGCAGGCCCCGGCACTCTTGATGGCATCTGTTATCAATCCGTCCTTGATATTCCCTGGCGATGGATTCATATGGAAACCAGATCCCACCATATGCGCCAGGTCATTATACGCATTCATCAGTTTCATGAACTTCCTGGCGGTTGGTTCATCTACCGAACGGTCGATAAGGTCCTGTTCCGCACCGCACAATTCAGGGAATTCAGCCAATAAGACCTTACCTCCCAATGCCACGATCAGGTCAGCGCAGTGCCCTACTGCCGGGTTAGCAGAAATACCACTGAAACCGTCGCTGCCACCGCATTTCATACCAACGCACAATTCACTCAATGGCGCATCTTCCCTTTCGATCTTATTGGCTTCAATAAGATGGATGAATGTTTGCTGGATGGCCTCCTTTATCAGTTCCGGCTCGCTCTTGCTTTGCTGCTGTTCAAAGATCAACAAGGGTTTGTCAAAGGAGGGATTACGTTCCTTAAGATACTTAACAAAATCATTCACCTGCAAGTGCTGGCAACCTAAACTCAAAACGGTTATCCCAGCCACATTGGGGTGATCAGCATAAGCGGCCAATAGCCTGCCAAGTGTTTCTGCATCCTGTCGTGTTCCCCCACAGCCACCGGCATGATTCAGGAACTTGATCCCATCAATATTCCTGAACAAACGGGTGCTTTGTACAGGAGCCAGGCTAGTTGCTTCATTAAAAGAGGATACATCCTCTCCGTTCCTGTAAGCATCTGCAAGGTGCCGGGTAAACGACTTGTATTGTTCAGTAACAGTATACCCCAGTTCATTATGCATGGCCTCCCTGATCACATCAAGGTTCCTGTTCTCACAAAAAACAGTAGGCAGGAACAGCCAATAGTTGGCTGTCCCGACCCTGCCATCGCTTCTTCTATATCCTTTGAATGTCCTATCCTTGAAATGGCTGGTATCGGGTGGAGACCACTGGTACTTTTTAGCCCGGTAGTCAAAGGAATCTGCAGCATGCCTGGTATTCTCTACTGTCATGCAAGAACCGCTGTCTACAGCTGATTGAACGGTTCCGACAGTTACACCATACATGGTCACCTTCTCGCCCTTCTTTAGCGACACGGTGAAAAATTTATGCTTTGCCGGGATGTCATCCACGAGTACAAAGCTTTCATTGGACCATTGAACCGATTCTCCTTTCTTAAGGTCAACCAATGCAACCAAAACATTATCTGAAGGATGGACCTTCAATACTTTTTGACTCATATTTGAGGATAGATTATTCCGGAAACAACATTGACGAAACTCCGACCCAATTAAATTCCCAACCATTTGAACTGGCAAACCAGGAATGGCCATCAAAGCCTTCCAGGCCATTATCCAGGAGTTCACCAAACCGGCCATCAACGTCTATTAAAATTACAGGTATCGCTATTGGCCAGCAGTCATTTTTTTACCCTTTTCTAAAACTTTATTAGCAAAAAGGTAATCCCTGGTTAATCAAGGATAAAAATGCATTGGGACTATTACCCCAGTAAGTCCTAGTAATCCCCTCCCCATACATTACCGCCGCAATGACAAGGACACCAAATTTGGCTACAATTGCCCTTTTTATCCTGGCATGAAACTGTTTACCTCAAGAAATGAAAGAAGGCAGATAAAAGGTAGGCGTCAAAAGTAACAGGGGTAATAATGCAGGAATACAATAAGTCATTCTTTTACATAAAAAAGGCATCGCCTACTTAGCGATGCCATAGAAAACCAAAATTGGGTTGTTGTACTAATGCTCCAATATGAGATAATCAAAACGACTGCCTCCACAAGTTCCTAAGAAGATCCCATTCTTTTTTTGCCGTTCTTATCCTGTTCTGATCAATTCTTAGCATTTACTTCCCCGGCCGGCTTATGGCGATGCCTCCAGGCCAGCACATAGACAAGCCCCAGCAAAGCAAATACTGATGCGCCCAGCAAAATGGAAGGTATCCTTTCAATATGATCTGCAAAGAACCAGCCCGCCAATAAGGCACCCAGACCGATCCCTGCCTCCAGGGAAATATACATGGTGGCCATGGCCCTGCCCCTTTGTTCCGGAAGGCTGAGGTCGATGGTCCAGGCATTGATGGCCGGCGATAATATCCCCGAAGCCACCCCATAGGCCAGTGAACCTATGATCAATCCGGCAGTGGAAGATGACCAGGCCAGCAACAACAGGGAAATACCCAAAGCAATGGTACCGGCTATGATCACTGCCACCCTTCCCTTCTTATCAGAAAGCCTGCCTGCCACAAACCGCACCAGCAGCGAAGCCAGTGTGAAGACCACAAAGAACAGGCCCTTGTTCCTTACCCCTATATGGCCGCTCCAGTCGGGTATCAGGGTCAGCACCACCCCATAGGGAACATAGGTCAACAGGGTAACGATCCCTGCCGGCAGGGCCCTTGGATCGAGGATATCCTGGCGGGAGATATTCAGGTGGCTGGCCATAAAGGATTGCTTATCCTGCTTGGTCTCCTTCATGTTGACAAGGATCAGGATCGACAACAGGGCGAACACGGAAGAACTGTAGAAAAGTGCGTTTATGCCATATCGTAAGACTATGGTACTGCCGATGGCTGGCCCAATGGCCATACCGGTACTGAAGGCCAGACCATGGATCCCCAGGGCCTCACCCCAGCGCTGGGAGGGAACAATATCTGCCACATAGGCGGCGGTGGCGGTGGGCTTGAACCCTGTTGAGAATCCATGCACCAGACGGATGAAGAGGAAGCCTGCCACCGTGTTCAAAACCGGGTAGAGGAACCCGCAAATAAAACAGACTATGGATCCCACTGCCATCACCGGTACGCGACCAATGGTATCGGTCAGTTTACCGCTGAAGGGGCGCGAGAATCCCGCAGTCAGCGTGAACAGGGCAATGATCAGCCCTTTGTATTCCGCGCCACCCAGGCTGCTGAGATAGGCCGGCAATTCAGGAATCAGCATATTGAAGCTGGCCGAGAACAACAGGGAACTCAGGCAGAGCAGTCCAAAAGGGACATTATATATTGGATGGGATGGGCGATCCATGTATTGATTTGGGCCAAAATTAGCATCCGGGGAGCTAAGGACCTTCCCATATCCGAATGAACCGGCACAATAAAAGGGTGAATTTTCAGTTTTAAAGGGTAGAAAATAATACCCTATGCCTACCCTACGTACCGTACTTTTGGCAGCCATCAGGAATGTGCTGCTGATCTGGGGCCTGTTCATCATTGCCCTGGTATTCTTTTCCGGCGACCTTTCCGTTGACCGGCAATTTTATCTCTACATTTTTGGATTGGCTTTAGTATGCATACACTTTGTGGTGCGCGACAGGATCTGGCACCGCAAGTTTGCCTCCTGAGTTTTGGACTAGCTTTAATAGAAATGATGATAGACCTCGCCAATCCTGGCGGGGTCATTTTTTTGATGCCATGTGATAAATGAATTTGCTGCGTCATAGCGTTGACGTTTTCATTTTTGTAACGCAAAGCACGCGAAGGATGCGCGAAGAACGCAAAGGGCGGGTTGCTTTCCCCCAGCGGGGTCTCTCGAAGAGGACCCCGATGAACCTCCTTCCTATTATTCATCAGGATCCCTTTCAGGAGTCTTTATTGACGTGAGTCATTCACGCAAAGACAAAAAGGAACGCAACGACGCGGGCGTGCTTTTGAGAGGTTTGTAAAAACGCAACGTATTGGCTGCGCCAATGGATATACGTTCTAACCCCAGCAGGGTCTCCCAAAGGGGACCCTGCTGTAAATAAGGCGAAATGATTTATGCAGCAATCAGCTAATCCCATCCTCCAACTGCCCGTTGGTCATAAGACACAACGGGGGCGGGTATACGTAATCTGCACCGTTGTTGGTAACGATGCAATTCCATGCTGCGCCGCTGTTGCGTGTTATCACCAACAGCTCCTATACGTATACAGCCATCAATGTTAGCTGTTAACGTGAAATATCTAACCCAAGCAGGGTCTCCCGTAGGGGACCCTGATGTATAAAAGGCGAATTGATTTATGCAGCAAACAGCTAATTCCATCTTCCAACTACCCGTTGGTCATAAGACACAACGGGGGCAATGGGAGTGTTAAATCTTTTCACCCCATAGTGGTACTCTTCGAGAGTCCCCGATGCATATCTATCCTACTTGCATTAGGGTCCCCTGCGGGAGACCCAGATGGGGGGGGGGTAAGAAGGAATGACACTTCTTCGCGTTCTTAGCGATCCTATGCCTGCCTCAACAGTATTGATATGGGCGCCCTTTTCGTTACCCTTTAATTTTTGACACAACACACATAATATCCTTCCTCGCTGGATTGCGAGAGTTCCACATATTCACAGATGCTGGTGATTCCCTAATAAGATCAACACAGCTTGATACATACAAATAACCTTTACACATCACTGAACCCTTATTGGCTTTACCAATAGTTGCCGGCAGGCATTCATGTCATTTAATAATCAACATTTATTACTTTACTTCTTCAATCTCACCTGGCCTCCAGGTCTTATCAAACCAAGGTTGCAATGGACCGTAAATTCGTAAAAGCGTATTCCAACCCTTTCCCGGTATTGTCTGAACCCAATTGTTCTCTTTGCCCTGAGGAGCTTTGGGACCGAAATAAATATCTACAGAACCATCAGGATTGATAAGGGTTTCTTTAGCCTGACTAGTAACGGCTGGCCATTTCTGGTCGTTTTGAAGCATTGAACGGGTTTGATTATCGTATAAGATAACAGACCAGAAATTAGCTACTGGGATATTTGGAGGGAGGTGCAATTTGTAGTTCTTGCCCCCATCAAGTGGCCTCCCTTTAGAATCAACAAAGGCAGCCATATACTGAGAACCTTGCCCAACAACCTTAGAATCCATGGCAGGTGTAACGCCTGTTGCGTAAAAGAAGAAGAATGTATTCATGTCCAGCAGGCTGACTCCATCTTTCTCAAATGTGTACCCACTTGCATTCATTGGATTACACCATGCACTATTGGGATAGAAATAGGCGTCCTTTTCCCTTGATCGATATGAAACAGCACGCGCGGTAGCGTCACCAACCAAGGCAGCTTCTGTTAGAATTTTCTTCATCCTTTCATCAGGATTAAATTGCTGCCCTTTGCGTATACCAACTGATGCCCATAAGCCCAAAGTAATTGGATTAACCGTCTCGGTTGGCTCTTCCTGCACAACCTTATCAAGATATTCCCAAAAGGAATAATCAGCCGGTGCAATGGTATTAAAATCCCTGTTAGAAACATTAACGAAATTCAGGGAAGGCGGGTTGCTCTTTTGGGAAAGCGGATAAATTTTGGTGAGTTTTTTAACATTATCCACCTCTGGTTTTGTTTGTCCATTCACCAGGAAGGTTCTCCAGGCTACCCAAATGCTGTAAGTAGGGCTATGAACGACATTGTAACCTTTTGGAATATCACCTTTGTAATTTGGAGGAAGTAGCAGATACTTGCCACCTTCTCCTTTATCAGGCCCCATAAATCCCAAATCAGTAACAAATTTGTACCACATATCATCTATCAAACCAAGTACTCTTGGCGGGATCTCCAAAACCAGAGGTCCATCTTTCAGATTGAGCCAAAACCAGGTATAGGGGGTATTATTGTTAGGGGTAAGGAAAAGAGAGCGGGCGTTCATAATGTCCTCAAAAATCGGCACTGTTACATTTGCCGGGCCACATTCCAGAATCCCTTTTCTATTGGCATATTGACTTACTGGTGCCAACCCAAGCAGGTAGGCCTGAACTGCCCTTTGAAAATCAAGGTTATCATATAGCTTTCCTACAGTCGCACTGTCAGGAAATCCATCGAAAAAATTCAGGGTGCCAATGCGCGACTCTACCTTATCCGGTATAGCTATCCCATCAGGAAATTTAGTTGTCATCTTAAATTTTTGAGTACCCGTTTCGGCCTTCCCGTCTTGGGATTTAGGTTGACAACCAATGGTCAGTCCTATTAACGCAAAAAATAAAGGAATGTAAATCGATGGTCTTATGTATTTTTTCATGTTCACTTTTTTAAAGGTGTGATATTATTACCAATCTCATTTTAGGCTTGCAGGTTACTGCGTATAAGAGGAAGATGCCATGACAACGAATCTTTTTAACAACAATCTTAATGATGTTCAGACCACTCTAAATTGAACCCTCCGGATGGGAGTACACTTATACCAATTTCTATTTTCCCGCCCGAGTTATCTTCTTCAACATGTCTTGTTACAGTTCTTTCTACATCTTCTGCCATTATAATTTTATCCGCTGTTTTTTTACATAAACAAAACGATTTCTTTGATTTACGTAAAAATCAGGGCAACTATCCACAGAGCTATATTCTATTTCTTTTTCATCATACCCGCGGGTAATAAGACTACTACCTGCGCACGCTACTACCAACCGGAACCATACTATGTTTTTATGGCATAATAGTATGCCCCTGCCTGAAGGTTGAGCGAGAGCTTCCTTTCAACCTTTATAATTTTTTACTCATACTTAACCCGAACGGAATGGTCCATTGTTCCCCGGACTCTGCATTCCAGTCAGACTTGATGACAGGAGCTGAACTCAGGTATAAACGATCCGGCAGGTTGTAGTGAATGTAGTATTGAAAGAAAAAGAAAATCATTGTTTTATTCTCGTCAACAGACCACACATTATTGACCAAACCGCCATAAAACCATTTCCTGGTGATTATCAATACAACGAAAGATGAACCGGCACCCCATCTGCCAATTCCTCTTTACTTGTGATCCCCTGGGCACTGATTGCAAATACATTTAGAAATGACAACAACAGGCACACTATAATTCCTCTCAGTGATCGCTTATTGTTCATTTAGCAGCTTATTCATCTTCTTAAAAATAACTTATTCTATTTGTTGGTCTTCCAGTTAACGGTTAAACACTTGTGATGTGCCGGTGTTTTGTGTATGGTTCAGAAGACTTATTTAGGGTGAGCCATTCACGCAAAGACACAAAGGAGCGCAACGACGCGGGCATGCTTTTGAGCGGTTTTAAGAACGCAACGTATTGGCTGCGCCAATGGACAGACGCTTGCACCACCCTCCTACTATTCATCAGGGTCCCTTCAGGAGACCCTGATGAATAAAAGGCGAAATGATTTATACAGCAAACAGCTAATCCCATCTTCCAACTACCCGTTGGTCATAAGACACAACGGGGGCGATGGGGATGTTAAATCTTCTTACCCCATTGTGGTACCCTTCGTTAGTCCCCGATGTATATCTATCCTACTATTCATCAGGGTCACCTCCGGGAGACCCTGATGGGGTTAAGGATTTCCCTATTTTGTTGCGTCACCAAATGAACTGGTTAGCTTAAAGGCCACACCTCGTCTGCCGAAGCTTCAGCGTAGGCAGATCCCCACATTTCTTACCTTTATCCCTACCTTAATTTAACCAACCCATGTCGAGGGAAGTATTAGTGATCAAACTGGGTACTGCCGTCATTACCGATAGCAAGGGTAATGTGGACAGCAGCATCATCAAAAAAGTAGCAGCCGAGATCGCCGCACTTAGTACCCGTTACAATATCGTGCTCGTCTCCAGCGGTGCAGTTGGCAGTGGCCGCAAATTCCTGAAGGATTATAAAGGCACCCTGTCCGAACGCAAGGCTGCCGCTGCTGTTGGCAACCCCATCCTCATCCAGCTGTACCACAAACATTTCCAGCAACACGGTATCACTGTGGCACAGGCGCTTTGCGAAAGGGTGCATTTCTCCAACCGTCAGCAATTCCTGCAGTTGAAACAAACCTTTGCTACTTTCTGGGAAAATTATATCCTGCCTGTAGTGAACGAGAATGACCTGGTCAGCAATGTGGAGATCAAGTTTTCGGATAACGATGAACTGGCCACCCTTATCGCCATTGGTTTCGATGCCAGCTCACTGGTCCTCTGTACTAGCGCGGGCGGCTTCCTCGATGACCAGAAGAAGGTAATCCCCAGGATCGAAAAAGTGGACAGCTCTGTACTGAAATATGTCAGCACGGAGAAGAGCGGCCTGGGACTCGGCGGCATGTTATCCAAACTAACTTTTACCAGGCTGGCCACCTCCCTGGGCATCAATGTGGTGATTTGCGGGCTCAAAGGTGAGCAGCCCATCCATAATGCCCTGGATGGCCGCAATGGCTCTTATTTCGTACCCAGCCGATCTAACCTGCGCGCACGCCAGAAATGGCTGGCCAGCGGATCCATCACCCTGGGAACCATCCATGTTGACAAAGGCGCAGCCAAAGCACTGGCCAACAGGAAAAGCCTGCTGACCATCGGTATCACGGGGGTGGAAGGAAAATTTGTTGCCGGCGAAGTAGTGCAGTTGATGGATGAAGAAGGCAATATCCTCGGTGTGGCCAAGACCAGGCTTGACGCACCAGGCATCAACAAACAGCTAACACTCAGGAATGTGATCGCGGCACATGCAGATGATATTGTAATGTTTTAACCAACCTAGATGAAATCAGTATTACCCCTCATAAAAAAGACCCACCAGGCAGCAACCAGCCTGCAATTATTGACCGACAAACAGGTCAGGCAGGCACTGAAAGGCATTGCAACTGCGATGGAAGCCGAAGCGAAAGGATTGCTAAAGGCCAATGCCATGGACCTTGCCAAACAAGATCCCAATAACCCTCGCAATGATCGTTTGCTGTTGAATGAGCAACGCATCAAGGCCATCGCCAATAGCCTTCGAAAAGTGGCACAGCTACCCGATCCAACGGGAAGGGTATTGGAAAAAAGAACCATCGAGAAGGGGCTTAAACTTGAAAAGATAAGCACACCCCTCGGGGTAGTGGGTGCCATTTATGAATCCCGGCCAAATGTAACCTTTGACATCGCTGGACTTTGCCTCCGCAGCCGGAATGCCTGTTTATTGAAAGGCAGCAGTGAAGCCGAGCATACCAATAGCTTCTCCGTAAAACTGATCAAAAAGCAACTGAAAGCACAGGGCATCGATCCTGAAGTGGTCAACCTCTTACCCTCTGCAAGGGAAGTGGTCGATCAATTGTTTACTGCTACGAAGTATATCGATGTGATCATTCCGCGCGGCTCAGCCGGCCTGATCGAATACGTCAGGAAGAACAGCCTCGTGCCCGTTATTGAGACCGGCGCAGGTGTTTGCCATGTATATGTAGAGAAGAAAGCCAACCTGGAAAAGGCAGTGGCCATTGCCGTGAACGCCAAAACATCAAGGCCTTCTGTCTGCAATGCAGTGGACACCTTACTGGTAGACCAGTCCATTGCAAAGGTTTTCCTGCCGATGTTACTGGCCGGACTTGCCCCCTACGAGGTAGAAATATTTGCAGATGCCGGCGCTTCCCCATTGATGAAAGGCTATCCCTTCCTGAAGAAAGCCAGGGCTGCGGATTTTGGCAGGGAGTTCCTCAGCTTGAAATGCGCGATAAGGTTGGTCAGGAATATGGATGAAGCACTGGCCCATATTGCGGAATATTCCACCAAACATTCTGAGGCCATTGTTTCGGAGGACAAGAAAGCCTGCGAACGTTTCCTGAAAACAGTGGATGCCGCTGCCGTATATGCCAATGCTTCAACCAGGTTCACCGATGGGGAAGTATTTGGTTTGGGTGCAGAGATCGGTATCTCTACCCAAAAACTACATGCGCGCGGACCGTTTGCACTTGAAAAACTGGTCACAGAAAAATGGGTGATCAGGGGCAATGGCCAAACCCGGTAAAGCATATATTTAAAAAAATGCAGCGGCAAATGCCGCTGCATTTTAGTTGATAAATACTTCGTCAATGAACACCCATCCCCTTTCACCCTTGCCGCGATGCCAGGGTGGTAATTTGGTTACCGGCCTTGCCACCAGTTTCAACACACTTATTTTTTGTTTTGCGAAAGCAAAATCAAATCCGACCATATAGCCCGGCACCTGCTCTTTTGGCTGAACGGGATTCAATCTACCCAATAACTTCAATCCGGATGCATTGGCACCTCCCCATACCTCCAGTTGTTGCGCAGGCATAATGTAATTCCCGATATCCACGATCGTACTGACGGATATCCCGGAAAGCTCAGCAGGCTGATTGAAATAGAGCAGGGCAACCATATCATTGTCCTTATAGCCCAGCCATTTTTCTGTCCGGAAATTCAGGTCACCTTTCTCCCCATCAGCAAGGGTCTTGCCACCCGAACCTGCGTAGGACGCAGCAGGTTTGGCCACCAGGCTAACACTATCCGGCCTGAAGCCTGTCTTATAATAATTTTTTGATGCCACCTCACTGCTATACCATCCCGGGAGGAAAGCTTTCGCTTTCAATACACCCGTACCATTGATCAGGATACCGTCTTTATACAGCGGGGAGTTGATACTATCAGGCTCCTTTCCATCCAGCGTATAGCGTAACTGAACGCCATTCACATAATGCTTAAGGATAATGGTGGTAGGGCCCGTAAGGACCTGCTGCTCCCCTTCAATGATCGGCGGGTTCAATTTAACCTTAATGGTATCACCTTTGAATCCCATTTCAATGCGGGTATCAGGGAATTGCTTTGCCAGCAGATCCAGGTCCTTTTCCTGCACACCGGTATTCCAGGCATATATAGTGGCTAATTTTTCAAGGCCCTTCAGTTGTGCAATATCAGCGGGCTTGACTGCTGTACCGGAAAGGGACAATTGACGAAGGTCTTTCAAGCCAGATAAAGCTGAGAGCCCTGCTCCGGTGATCTTTGTAAAGGAAAGGTTTAGTTTGCGCAGGTTAGTGAAATTGCCGATCAATTTCAGGTCCGCATCGGTCACCGGCATCTTTGCCAGGTTCAGGCTGACCACCTGTGTTTTTACTTTCTCTAACTCCTTCAATTGTTCAGGCTTGAAGAATACCGGTCCAAAAAACTCCACATTCAATGCCGGCGATCCCAATGCCAGGGGATTCACTACCCGGTAATCGGTGTTCAATTCCTTTATCAACGATTCCTTTGCCGGCTCAAATGAATAACTATCCTGCTCAGCTGTTGTGAAGAATCCTGCTGCGATCATGCGCAGGGTATCGGTTTCAGGCAGATCAATGATCCTTTGGGTAAAACTGGCACCTCCCTTGATCCAGTAATAGATCGCTTTCTCTTCCTCCTCCGTTAACTGGGCTTTCCCCTTGGGGGGCATATGCTCTTTAGCATCGAGCGGCAAATGGATCCGTTGCATCATCAGGCCAAAATCCTTTGCTGTACTATCCCATAGCCTCCCGTTTTTTCCACCTTTCAAAAGCAGGGCCTCCGTTTCCATGATCAGTTCCCCTTTTGCCTTTCTGTTATTATGGCAACTCACACATTTGTCTTCAAGTATTGGCTTGATCAGGTGGGTATAAGCAATAGCATCTTCGAGCAATACTTTTGGATGGTTTGATGCCATTACAGGCGCAAACAAAAAATCTGACCCATGGGTGATATTGGCACCCAGGTGGCCCGCCACCGCAACTCCCCCCATTGCAATCAATCCGGCAAAGGTCGTTGACAACTTACGCTTTCTTATTGACGACCTCGAAGCATACCAGATCAAACTAATGACAGCACTTCCTACACCGGTCCATTTATGGTAAACAATGGCGTCCTGATCATACCCCACTTCCCTGGAAAGGAATAACCCCATGAGGGCAGCCAACACTCCTGTGAAGGCGGAACCTAATAAGAACCAATCACCGGCTTCCCTTAATATTGCGTAATCCTTCCGGGTAAAAAACAATTCCCAGACAAAAGCCACAAGCATTAAAACAATGGGAAAATGCACTGCCAAAGGGTGAAACCTTCCGGTCACCTGTAACCACAACGGCAATTGCATTTCACTACCAAATACTACCAAAAAGATCAAGAGGCAGTTGAGGGCAATACAGGTATTGAATAAGACCCGCTTCCAGTCTGTTGTCATGATTAATACAGTTTTATTTCATCCAGGAATATCCAGCTGCGCTGCCCTTTTCCGGGATGCCAGTCAGGGATCTGCTGCAATACAAATAATTCCAATCGGACCATATCGGTTTTAACGGGTTGGTCAAAGGACAAAAGGAAGGGCTTACATACACTAACATCCTTCCCTTCCCTCGGCTGCCATTCCATTTGCCCGACTTTTTGTTCCGACTCCGTAGCGTAATCTAGAGCATACACTTCTGCCCTTGCCGGAAAGAATATCCAACTGCCCTGGTCCTGCAAAAGGTCAAGCAATATGGCACCAACTGTTTCAGGCTGCGCCAGTTTAACGGTCAGGCTTACCCGATCATCTTTCCAGCCCATCCAGGTCTTGCTGGTATACGCAGTGTTACCGCCTTTGTTATCATTCAAGGACTGCCCACCTTCCCCGGCATACTGCGCAAAAGGCGCGGTACCGCTAATGGATGCGATTCGCAGCCCTCCTTTGATAAAGGTTGCTTCCACTACATCCGAAGGCTGGTATCCCTTGCCAAACACCTTCGCTTTTACAGTAGTATTATGTTCGGTGATCCTGATCGGGGATCGGTATTCAGGGTCCTGTTGCGTGGGCACTTTACCGTTAGTAGTATAATGGATGCTTGTCCCTTTCTGCGCGAACAACAAACCAACACTTGTTTCCTTCTCAAAAAAGACAGAAGGATACTTCATAAAAGGTGGTGCCAGTTGGAACTGGTCCTGGGCCATTGCTGCCATTCCTGCCATGCAATAGCACAACGCTATGAGCCATTCCTTTTTCATGCGATGGGTTCTAGTTTATAGGGATAGGTTTTGCCGGAATTCCACTGTGCCACATAAAGGTTTTCCTCATCATCAATGCAAACATCATGGGGATACTGAAAGGCCTTGATGGTCTGGTACATCTCTTCTGGCCGGCCATTCTGATAGGAAGGCTCACTGCCTGCAAGATTGGAAACAACTTTATTGTTCCTATCCAATATGGTCACGAACCCGGATCCTTGTCCCTGGCGGCTGTTCGACTGCAAGACAGCAGCATAGAGGTAATCACCTTTTATAACCGGCCGGCATACCCATGCCCCGGGTAGTTCTATGGTATCCTTATACACACCTTCAAGCGTATAGCGTTTAAAGGCATTATGCTGACGGGAACTTACGATCACCAATGGATTGGAGCGATCCCTGTTATCAATGCATACGCCATGTGCATTCAGCAAATGCCCGGCCCCTGTTCCCCTTCCCCCAAAATGGCGGATATACTTTCCATTGGCATCATACTGGATCACCAGGTCCTTGCCATAACCATCCGCGACATAGATATCACCGTTGGGTGCAATGGCGGTCTCTGTTGGGACATACTCTTCGGCCTTGGCATACATCCCGGTTTCCCTGGGATAATCCAATACCATCAGGACCTTGCCATTGATAGTGGTCTTGATCACCTGGTGACGGTTGTTATCACAGATGAACAATACATCCTGCCCATTCTCATTGAACAATGTTAACCCATGTGCCCCCGGGTATTCATTCCCCCAACTGTCCAGTAATTTCCCCTGCTTATCATACACCAGTACATTGTTACGGGTTTCATTGGTCAGCAAGAGGATTCTTCCCTTGCTGTCCTGCACCATTTCATGGCAATCATTCACCGGGTAGCGGCTGATATCTGCCTTACTCCAATGTGTATTGATCTTATAGCGCTTGTTGTTCTGGCCCAGCACTACCTGTTCTGCAGAAAGATAGTGAGGCACCACCAAAGCTCCCATTCCCGCCAGTGCGGTATTCCTGATAAAGTCCTTGCGATGCATCCTGATGGTTTAAGGGTTATAACGAAGAGGCTTATGCGATAATATCCTTTACAACCTTACCGGCTACATCGGTCAACCGGTAGCGGCGGCCAAGGTGCTTATAGACCAGCTTCTCATGGTCGAGTCCCATCAGGTGCAGGGCTGTTGCATGGAAGTCGTGGATATGCACGGGGTTGGCAACGATATTGTAACCGAACTCATCTGTTTCGCCATAAACGCCGGGCTTAACGCCGCCACCGGCCATCCACATGGTGAAACAACGCGGGTGATGGTCGCGGCCATAGTTTTCCTTCGTGAGCGGCCCCTGGCAATAATTGGTCCGGCCAAACTCACCGCCCCAGATCACCAATGTTTCATCCAGCAATCCCCGCTGCTTCAGGTCTGTGATCAGCGCGGCGGATGCCTGGTCGGTATCCAGGCATTGCCCCTTGATCTCGGAGGGAAGGTTATTATGTCCATCCCAGCCCTGGTGGTACAATTGTACAAAACGGACCCCGCTCTCAGACAGTTTCCTGGCCAGCAGGCAATTGGCTGCATAGGTTCCGGGCACCAGGCAATCGGGACCATATAACTTAACGATATGTTCGGGTTCCTTGCTTAGGTCGGTCACTTCGGGTACTGCCGTTTGCATACGATAGGCCATTTCATATTGCTGCACTTTCGCTTTGATCTCTGGATCGCCGAACGTCTCAAAACTGCTTTCATTCAGCTCTGCCAGTTTATCCAGCATATTACGCCTGTCAGCTTTGTCCATACCATCCGGGTTGTTCAGGTATAATACAGGATTTTCACCACTGCTGAACTGCACACCCTGGTGAACAGAATCCAGAAAACCATTGGTCCAGAGCTTGGAATACACACCCTGCCCATTGCCTTTTCCTTTCGATAACAGCACGCAAAATGCAGGAAGGTTCTTGTTCTCACTGCCCAATCCATAGCTCAGCCAGGCCCCCATACTGGGACGGTTACCCACTTGTGCACCTGTCTGGAAGAAGGTCAGTGCAGGGTCATGATTGATCGCTTCCGTATAAAGGCTCCTGATGATGCAAAGGTCATCCACCACTTTGGCGGTATGGGGAAGCAGCTCGCTTATCCATGCCCGGTGTTGTCCATATTGGTTGAACTTGAACATGGATGCCGCCAGCGGGAATTTGGTCTGGTCAGCGGTCATACCTGTTAAACGTTGGCCCATCCGAACTGATGCAGGGAGGTCTTCCCCGAACATCTTTTCCAGCGTGGGCTTGTAGTCGAACAGATCGAGTTGTGATGGTGCCCCATTCTGGAACAGGTAGATGATCCGCTTGGCCTTGGGAGCAAAATGGGGAAGACCGGCCATCACCATTTCTTCCTCAGCCCTGCTGCCAAAAAGGTCAGGAACCAGCAAAGATCCCAATGCCGCACCACCGATCCCCATTCCCAGGCTGGTGAGGAAGCGGCGACGATTCATGCTTAAGCCGTATTCAAGGAATTCCTTTTCCATAATAACTATGATTTAGTGATGGCTTCTTCCATGTTATAAATAGTGGTGATGACTTTCATAAGTGCCACGGAACGATTGGCATCGGCGCCTTTCACCTGTGGCCACTCCCCTATGCCAAGGAGTTTTTCCGGGGCTAGTTTACCAGAACTGTACAAAGCCAGTTCCTCCTTAAAATACTTGCCCAGGATATCCATCTCTTTGGTTGAAGGCTTACGGCAGAGGATAGCCCTGAAGGCAGTGGTGATATTGGCTGCATCATCAGTGGACTGCACCACCAGTTGCTGCGCCAACACACGGGATGCTTCCAGTACGGTGGGGTCATTCATCATCACCAATGCCTGTAAAGGGGTATTGGTACTGGTCCTCTTTACCTCGCACTGGTCACGGTTGCTGGCATCGAAGATGATCATGGATGGCGGGGGAAGGGTCAGCTTGATGAAGGTATACATGCCTCTCCGGTACAATTCATTCCCATGATCCTGCTTGTAGGTAGCCAGCACTCCCCTGCCGGATGTTCCCGCTTCCCACAAACCTTTTGGCTGGTAGGGCTTCACACTTGGGCCACCAATTTCCTTATTCAGCAAACCACTGCTCCCCAAAACTATATCACGCACGAACTCTGCTTTTACCTTGGTGCGTGGGGCTCGGGAGAGATAGATGTTCTCGGGGTCGCGCTGCAATTGCTTTTCTGAAACCCTGGCCGACTGCTGGTAGGTTGCCGAACTGACGATCAGTCTCACCAGACGTTTGATATCCCAGTCATGCTCCATAAAATCCACTGCCAGCCAATCCAGCAGTTTGGGATGGGAAGGCAGGTTGCCTTGCATACCAAAGTCGCCCGTCGTTTTTACAATACCCCTGCCAAAGAACTCCTGCCAGAGTTGGTTCACGAATACCCTTGCAGTAATCGGGTTGTTCCTATTTACCGTCCATTGCGCCAGGCCTAGCCTGTTGCGCGGCAGCTTGAGGGTATCGAAGGGCAGTACCGCACGCAAGGCGGATGGCTGAACCACTTCCCCCCGCTGGTCATAAACACCGCGGTTAAGGATATAGGTGGGACGGAGGGTATCACGTTCACCCATAACCGAAACCATCAGGCTACCGGTATCCTTCTTATTGATGAAACCCAATACATTCTTTACCTCTTCATCTGTAAGGGTAAGAATGGGATTCTTGGCAGGTTTGGAAATATTCACATCCCCTTCGTAGCCTATTTCCTTCGTATTATTAAAAAATGCGAAGAGCTGGAAATAATCCTTTTGGGAGATAGGGTCATACTTGTGGTCGTGGCATTGGGCGCATTCGGCAGTTAAGGCCAGTACGCCCTTGGTATAGGTTTTTACTTTATCTACCAGGTATTCCACCCGGTATTCCTCATCGATCACCCCACCCTCTTCCGTATACTTGTGGTTACGAAGAAAAGCGGTGGCCAGTATCTTTTCCTTATCGGCATCCGGCAACATATCACCAGCCAGTTGCCAGGTGATGAACTGGTCATAAGGCATGTTCTTATTGAAGGCATGGATCACCCAATCGCGATAAGGCCACTGGGTTCGGATATTATCGTCCTGGTAGCCATAACTATCCGCATACCGGGAGACATCCAGCCAATGCACGGCCATCTTCTCACCATACTGCGGACTGGCCAGTAACTGGTCCACATATCGTTCATAAGCGTCGGGACGATTGTCTGCCAGGAAGGCATCCACCTGTGCCGGTGTTGGCAACAAGCCTGTGAGGTCCAGGGTCACCCGCTTCACCAGGTATTCCTTACCGGCGGCTTCATTGGGACTCAATCCCTGTTCAGCCATCTTCTCATAAATGAAATGATCAATGGCATTCCTTGGCCATTCCTTATCGGCCACCTTTGGAAGGGGTGCTTTCTCTGGACGGGTAAATGCCCAATGCGGTTCATACTTAGCCCCCTGGCGGATCCATTCGGTAAACAATTCCACCTCACGCTCCGTCAATGCCCCGAGATGTGATTCAGGTGTAGGCATCACGTAACCCGGATCAGTGGAGGTGATGCGTTTGATCAGTTCAGACTGTTCCGGTTTTCCTGGCACGATGGCAAAAGCCCCTTTGGTTTCCCTCAGCGGCGCATAGGCAAACTCCGGATGGTCCAGCCTCAGTCCGGCCTCCTGTTTCTTCTGGTCGGGTCCATGACAGGCAAAACATTTGTCGGAAAGGATGGGACGGATATCGTAGTTGTAGCTGATGGTCTCCGGTATGGCAGCCTCGTTTCCCGAACTGTTGGAGGCGCAGCCCACCCACACAGACATGCCGCTGATGGCAACAGCGATCAGCAGGATAATTCTTCCTTTCATTGGCGCAAACGTTAGGTTACTAAATTTACGAATTAGCACTATTGAAAAATCGATTTAGCAAAATGATCCAAGTTCTTGTTAAAAAGGGTTAATAACTCCGACCTGATCAAAACCCATTCGCCTTCCGAACAACAACTTATCGCTATAAACTCCTTTGCATCAATTGATTTTATTGATGAGTAGCCGGGCCTTTTCAAGCCACCCGCTCCAGGTCAACAAATAGGGCAGCAGCCCCAAACAAGGCAGCCAGCTCATTATCTATTGAAACCAATACATCAGGCACAACCTCTGCCTTCTTCAATTCCTGTTGCAGCGACAACAGGAAGAGGTCGGCCGAAATGGAAATCTTACCACCAAGCACCAGGCTTGCCGGACGAAAACTATTGATCCAAGGCCTCAACACTTCCCCAATGGCAATTCCCATTTGGTGGAAACATTCCAATGCGGCCTTGTCACCGCTCCTTGCCCTGTCTGCTATTTCCTTTGCATTCGGCAGTTGTATACCAGTCAGCTGGTGATAGGCATTCACCAGGGCACGGGTAGAAATATAATCTTCGGCTATACCATCCCGATAGGGAAGGTAATACAACTCCCCTCCCTTGGTCACCCTGGGGTCATCGGTGAGCACTAGTCCATTCTCAATGAAACACCCCCCCAGTCCCGTTCCCAGGGTCATGGCGATCACCCTTTGCCTTTGCAGGGCGGGAAGCCGAAGTACCTCACCCTTGCCAAAACAGGCCGCATCATTTTCAAATAATATGGGAAAGGAAAGGGAGAACCCTAATAAATTCCTAAGCTCTTCCCTGATATTCACCCCGTAGAAATGTTCATACTTATCCTGGTCCTTTATCCAGCATATCCCCTGCTGGTAATCAAATGGACCTGGCATACAGATCCCGACCCCTTCCAGTTCATGATCACCAGACCATGCCATGGCATGGTTAATGGCGTTTAGCCAGTGCTGTAAGACAGTATCCTTTGGAAGGTTGGAATCAAAATATTCCCTGGCCAAACTTCCTTCCACCACTGACCTTTCACCAAGGTCAATCAGAGCGGTGGTTACATGTGTTCCCCCAACATCAATGGTCAGGATCAGTTGTTTTTTCATCAGATAGATTTAAGGCTTAAGATTTGTGGGTATTGCTGGCTGGTATGCAATACCAGTTCACCAAACAAGGTATTTGCCCAGGCAAACCATTTCCTGGTGAATTTACTGGCATCATCCTTATGGAAGGATTCATGCATGAATCCTGTACCACCATGGGTGGACTTCAAATAATGCAAACACTGGCGGACTTCTTCTCCCGTTGTTGCGGTCAATCCACGCATGGTGATGCTCAAGGGCCAGATCATGAACATACCAGCATGGGGTCCTCCAATGCCTTCAGCTACCTTCCCTTTGAAGAAGAATGGATTATTCTCCGAAAGCAACAGTTTCCTGGTATTTCGATAGATCGGGTCAGTGTTCTTAACAGCATTCAGGTAAGGCAGTGAAAGCAGGCTGGGCACATTGGCATCATCCATCAGGTTGAAGCTGCCAAATCCATTCACCTCATAGGCGTACACTTTACCGAACTGCTGGTGATTGATGATAGCAAATTGTTGCAAAGCCTTCTCCACTTCATTGGCCAGGGCAGTACACTCATTGGCCAGCTGGGTATTCTTGTGGATGGAGTTCAACATTTCTGCTGCCTGGCGAAGGGAAACTATAGCGAAGAAATTGGCCGGCACCAGGAAGGGATAAATAGTGGCATCATCGCTGGGACGGAAGATGGAGCAGATCAGGCCCACCGGCTTCACAGGATAGCCATAGCCGGCAAGGGGTACGCCATCTGTTGCCCAGGCTGTGGTGCGCTGGAAGGTATAAGGACCATCGCCGTTCTTGCGTTGTTGTTCTTTGAATGTCTTCACGGTCAGTTCAATGCTCTTCACCCATGCGGTATCAAAAGGGCGTGTAACCCCCGTGGTCTTCCAGAACTGGTGTGCCAGGCGGATGGGATAACATAATGAATCGATCTCCCATTTCCGCTCATGGATACCGGGTTGCATAGTGGTGAGGTCGTGCTTCCATTCGCTCTCCTTCTTTACATCCTTGTAAAAAGCATTAGCGTAAGGATCAAGGATAATACTGTGCTTCTGGCGATTGATCACCCCTTCTATCAGTAACCTGAGTTTGGCATCGCCCTTCACCAGGGGCAGGTAGGGCCATACCTGTGCCGTACTATCGCGCAACCACATGGCATCAATATCACCCGTGATCACGTAAGTATCCGGTACACCATTCGGCTCCTCATATTCAACCGTTGTATCCAGGGTGTTGGGGAAACAGTTCTCAAACAACCAACCCAGTTCAGGATCAGCGATTTGCTTTTTTAACCGTACAATGGTGGCCTCCACAGCTTCACTGGTGAATTTCCTTTCTGCCAACGGAGGGCGCTTCGACTCATAACCCTGGGCAGAGAAGGCAAATGCCCCCGACTGTTGCAGGAACAAACCGGTTGCCAGTGCCCCTGTATGCTGAATGAATTTTCTTCTCGATTGCATGGAATTATTTTTTGGTTGAATAGGAATAGGGATAAGCGGATGCATCAACACCACGTTTTTTATTGGGAATCGAAGCCATCCTGAAATCAAGGCTGGCACCCTTTAACAGGTCGAAATGGCTGATAAAGTTCTTGTCGTATTGACGGCCATTCCAGAAAAGCGTTTGTACATATTTGTTAGTAGCTGAATTCGCAGCGGCATTGATCAGGACCTGTTTGCCATTCTCTAGTTGCAGGGTGAGTTTCCTGAAAAGTGGGGCACCCAACACGTATTGGTCGGTTCCCGGACATACAGGATAAAAACCCATAGCGGAAAAAATATACCAGGCAGAGGTCTGGCCATTGTCCTCATCCCCGCAATAGCCATCCGGTTCAGGCTTGTACAGGCGGTTCATCACCTCCCTGGTCCAGTATTGCGTCTTCCAGGGTTGTCCGGCATAATTGTAGAGGTAGATCATGTGCTGGATCGGCTGGTTGCCATGCGCATACTGGCCCATGTTCATGATCTGCATTTCCCGGATCTCATGGATGGGGAATCCATAATAGGAATCATCAAAAGCGGGTGGCATGCTGAAGACAGAATCGAGCATGGAAACGAATTCCTTCTCCCCGCCCATCAGGTTAATGAGTCCCTGGATATCATGGAATACACTCCAGCTATAGTGCCAGCTATTCCCTTCAGTAAAAGCATCCCCCCATTTGAATGGATTGAAATTGGGTGAGAAACTTCCATCCTTCATCCTGCCGTGCATCAACTTGAATGCAGGATCGTATAGGTTCCGGTAATTGAGCATCCGTTTTTCATAAAGCGCGATCTCCTCCTTAGGACGGTTCAGCGCCTTGGCCAACTGCCAGATGGTAAAATCATCATAGGCATATTCAAGGGTACGTGCCGCGTTCTCGTTGATCTTGACGTCGTATGGAACATAACCCAATTCATTATAGTACTTCACCCCCCTTCTTCCTACTGCATCCATCGGGCCTTCACTATTTGCGCCATGCAGCAATGCCTTATAAAGGGTTTGGATATCATAACCCCGCAGGCCTTTGAGGTAGGCATCTGCCACTACCGATGCAGAGTTATTGCCTACCATCACATTCCGGAATCCCGGGCTGGACCATTCAGGAAGGTAACCGCCCTCCTTATAGGCATTCACCAATCCTTCCTGCATCTCCACATTAATGGATGGATAAAGCAGGTTCAGCAACGGGTACAGGGCCCTGAAGGTATCCCAGAAGCCGGTGCCGGCATAGAAATAACCAGGTAACACCTCACCTGTATAAGGACTATAATGCATGGGTTTCCCGGCCGCATCCAGTTCATAATGCTTCTGCGGAAAACATACGGTCCGGTAAAGGCAGGAATAGAAGGTCCTGAGTTGCTCTGTAGTTCCGCCTTCAGCCTTTACCCTGCCCAGCACCTTGTTCCACTCTTTCTTAGAAGCATTGACAGTGGCATCAAATCCCTGGTTGCCCACCTCATTCACCAGGTTCCGCTCAGCCTGATCCAGGCTGATGAAGGAAGAAGCTACTTTCACATGGACAGGCTCTCCTTTCCTGGTGGAAAAGGCCACTACTGCTCCTGCATGATCGGCCTTCATCTCCAAGCCACTTTTCACCAGAACTGAATCATGCCAGGTATGGGCTTGCGAAAACGATTTATCAAATTGCAAAACAAAATAGTTCCTGAAGTTGGCGGTAACCCCTCCGCTGTTACGGGTGGTATAGCCAACAATCTTCCTTTCCGCAGGAAGGATCTTTATATAGGATCCATTGTCAAAAGCATCCACCACTATGAAAGCGCTATCGGTTGTAGGAAAACTGATCCTGAACTGTGCGGCCCTTTCTGTGGCGGTAAGTTCCGTGGTCACATCATGATCGGCCAGGTAAACGCTATAATAATGGGGCTTCACCACCTCTGCCTTATGACTGAACCAACTCGCCCGTTTGTCCTGGTTGAACTGTAGCTTACCCGTAACGGGCATGATGGAGAACTGGCCATAATCATTCATCCAGGGGGAAGGCTGGTGGGTTTGTTTGAAACCCCTGATCTTTTCTGCAGTGTATACGTAGGCCCATCCATCGCCCATCTTACCGGTCTGGGGAGTCCAGAAATTCATCCCCCATGGCCTTGCGATGGCCGGATAGGTATTCCCGTTAGAAAGGCTGAATAGGGATTGCGTTCCCATGAGCGGATTGACCAACTCAACAGGATCAAAGCCATTAACCTGCGCTTTAATTCCCGACACCAGTGATATCAACCCTGCCAATAGAATTCCTGGTCTTTTCATATTCGTATTTTCAGATTGTCAATTTTATTTTTCATCCATTGAGTCAAAAAACAATACCATTACAACCGGGTATCATCCCGGCCGGTCCTCTTTCCTTACGCCCCATTGCTTATTTGGCGCAGGGCCCATATACAAGGTCAACTCCCCTCCACTCCTGATCATATCGTGGGTAATATAGGTTTTCGAATATTCCTTACCGTTATATTCAACTTTCTGGATGTACTTATTCCCTTTACTATTGTTCTTAGCTATTATGGTGAAACTTTTGTTGCCTCCCAGCCTGATGGTAGCCTTGTCCATCAACGGGCTTCCCAATACATAGGTCCCATTGGCAGGATTAACCGGGTAAAAGCCCATGGAAGAGAAGATGTACCAGGCCGACATCTGCCCAAGGTCTTCGTTACCACAAATCCCGTCGGGTTTTGCAGTATAGAAGGTATCCGCGATCTGCCGAACCAGGGAAGCGGTCTTCCATTGTTCGCCGGCAAAGGCATAGAGATAGGGAATATGGTGGTTGGGCTCATTACCTTGGGCATATTGGCCGATCAAGCCACTGATATCGGGCGATGCATCCTTACCCATATGACCGCTCACTACAAATAGGGAGTCCAGTTTATTCGTGAAAGCCTTATCCCCGCCGAACAACCCGATCAGGCCATGGGGATCATGGGGAACCAGCCAGGTGTATTGCCAGGCATTGCCTTCCACATAATCATCCTTACGATGGGAAGAGGAAAAAGGATCGAAAGGTTCGCGCCATTGTCCATTCGCCAACTTTCCCCTCATGAATTGCCTGTTTGAATCAAAGTATTGCTTGTATAATTCAGCCCTTTTAGTGAAGTAGGCATAGTCATCCTCCTTGCCCATGGCCCTGGCCATTTGTGCCACACACCAATCGTCTATCGCATATTCCAATGCATTCGCTACGGATTCAAAAAGGCTGTCTGCCGGGATATACTTCAACTGCTGGATATAGTTCATGCCATCACGTTGCTGCATGGCTGTTTTCCTTATTGCCTCATAAGCCAAAACAGTATCGTAATCCCGGAATCCCTTGAGATAGGCATCTACCATCACCGGGATGGAATGATTCCCGTTCATGGTATTGGTCTCATTACCCATCAGGTGCCAAACCGGCAACCTGCCCTGTTGCTGGTAAATGGCCAGGAAGGTCTTCACCATATCATTCACCCGCTCCGGCTGCGTAATGGTATACAATGGATGCAGGGCCCTGTAGGTATCCCAAAGCGAAAAGGTCGTGTAATTGGTAAATCCGGCTTTGGCATATACCTTTTTATCTGTACCGAGGTAATCACCATTTACATCATTGAAAACGGAGGGAGCGAACATGCTATGGTACATGGCCGTATAGAAGACCTTCTTCGTCTGCCCATCTGCGTTGAAGCTGATCCTCGACAAGGCTTCATTCCATTTGGACTTTGCAGCAGCTTTAACTAGGTCAAAACTGCGACCGCCCATCTCCTCTTTCAGGTTAATGGCCGCATTGGCCTCACTTACCGGCGACAAGGCGATCTTCATTTCCAGGGGACGATCCTTCTTCACTGCGAACTTCAGGACAGCCTTTAACTTTTCACCGTCCAATTGCTCCCCGGCCTGGAGGGTATCACCCTTATAAATACCGGCTGAAAGGATGGGCTGGGAGAATACTGCTGTAAAATAGATGCGCTGGTCAGTAGCCCAACCGGTGGAATATCGATAACCGGCAATAGTAGAGTCATTCAACTTTTTCACACCGGCCTTCACCGTCTTGTCCCAACCCACACCATAATCAAGATTCAATAAAACATTGGATGTATCGTCCTGGGCATAGTTGTACCTGTGGTAACCACCCCGCTCGGTGGCAGTCAGCTCTGCCGTGATCTTGTACTTTTCCAGGAACACCTTATAGTAACCTGGCTGGCATTCCTCCTTATCATGGCTAAAGGTAGACAGGTAACCTTCTTCCAAATTATCCTTTGTCCCTTCATTGAGGTAAAGTTTCCCGGTTGTTGGCATCACCAGGATATCATTCAGGTCACCGATCCCTGTACCACTGAGATGCATATGCGAAAATCCAACTATGGTGTTGCTGCTGTAATTGTAGCCACTGCACCAGTCCCATCCTTCAAAAATATTGGAAGGCCCCAATTGCACCAGGCCGAAGGGCAGATTGGCCCCAAGGAAAACATGGCCATGTGCGGCCGTCCCGATAAAGGGATCCACATAACTGGTCAGGTCAGGTGCATCAACTTCTTTTTGATGATCACCACAGGACGTAACCAGTCCAAGAACCAATACAGAAAAACTTGCTCTGAGCCAACTAACCATTTTATTTCTTGCTAAGGGTTAAAAAATATGCAGACAATCGACTGATAAGGTGTTCCCCGACCTTCTTGCCGAGCCACTCCCCTTCGGTTATAGCATCCCTGTAATGAATACCGCCGTATAGCCTGGATATGGCCGCTTCGGCAGCTGCCGCCCTGAAGGAAGGGAATGCCCTCTCTTTCAGTCCGAATTCCACTTCAGTATTGTCTGTAAAGGCAAACCTGTCACCAAATAATTTCGTGAGCACTTCTGCTGCTGCAGTTGATGCCACACTATGTCCTGATACATATTCAGGGAATGGTGGCGTTTGCAACAATGGCATCCACATCTGGTCCATCAGCTGGTGAATCACTGTCTCCGGTCGCACCCGATCACTCCTGTATTTTTCATCCCAACAGGCTATGAAGGCATCTGCCAGGGCAAAACTCACTAATGCATGAACATAGGCGGTCTGTCCCATGGACAATTGTTGCATGCGGCAGGCAATGCCGGTAATACCGATCCAATGCCCACCGGGTGATATCTTCTTCAAACCAAATTCCACATGACCGATCTGCTGGATAGCAAATGGATTGCAGTCCCAATACATGGCGATCTCCTTTTGTTCTGCTGTGGCTTTCTTCCCGTAATCATACACCTCCTTTAATTGCTGGTAGAAGGATGAACTCGCAACAGTATCATAAGGAGCAGGTGGCCTGGTTTTGTATTGTGCCGCAGAATCCAGGGTAAAGGGACGCAAGGTGCGCCAATGGGGCTCAATAGGCCAAATGAATCCAGGAGGCGTTGGCTTCCAGAATCCATCCCCCTCCTTTGGGGTATACCTGGGCAGGTTATTGAGTCGGGTAAACCCATCCGCCTTTGCATAAGCAGCCACATGTGTGGTGACCATATAGGCAATATCAGCCGAACGGACATATTTCCTTTGGGCATCCGGTTGTTGCAGGTACGCACTGGTCAATGAGTCAATGACTGCTTTCATCATATAACCGGAAGGCAATAACCGCTGTCCGGTTTTAAGGATGGTCAGCAGGACCACCAGGCTGGAATCAGTTTCTTTCAGGAGGCTATCCGGAACGGCTAAACTGTTGTACTTATTGAGCTGCTGGTGAAAGGATGGATACACTGTGGGCCTGTATAAGGAAGCGGCCTCATAGGCTGCCAGGTTGATATAGGCATAATACCGGCTCGCTGCAACAGGAGATGTAACGTCGTTTACCATCACATCCGTCACTTTCTTCAGGGTAGAGGTATAGGCCAATGAAGGCTTCCCCTTCCCGGACTGTGCATTCATCACAGCCGGCAACAACAGCGAAACCATAACCAAAACAAGCAATCTCATTCTTTCTTTGTTAGTAGGTTAGGAATACCGGCGCAGCATTGTTCAACCCAATCATTAATGCGCGCTTACCTTTCTCCCCGTTTATGCTGATGATGTCCCGGATACAACCATTGATGTTCAACCCTGCCTCCGACTGGTTCAGATACCTGAAACCGCCCTTGCCATCCCCCAGCAACAGGGTGCCGAAGCTGGCATCGATCTTGCCGATCTTGATCCTTACCTGCTCGATATTACCCCCAAGAAGGATATCCGGGTTGCCATCCATATTGTAATCATCCACATGAATAGCGTAGACCGGACTGAAATTGGCCTGGGCTGGCAATTCCCTTACATAAAATTTTCCATCCTTGTTTTCGAACCATGTGGTTTGAAGATAATTGGCACTTAGTTGACTGGCCGATTGCAATTGCTCCGCTGAAAGGATATCGGAAATGGTCGCATCAGCATAACTGTCATAGGTGGGGAATCGCTGGCGAAGGCTTACCATCTGGTCGGTCATTTCATCCCTGGAAGCCATGGGATAAGACTTCCCCTGGATATAATAACACAACAGGGGATCCACAAAACCATTGCCATCAAAATCGCCATAGTACAAATCAATCGGCTCTTTCTCATTGGCCTTAAGCTGGCTGTTGAGTCCCCAGTTTCCTGCTACCAGGTCGAGATCCCCATCTTTATCCAGGTCAGCGAGTGACAAACGGTTCCACCAACCATTCAATGCATCATTGAATAGCTTTGTGGTTAGTTCTTCCAGTTTACCATTCACCATCCTGAAGGCGCGCAGGCGCATCCACTCCCCACAAACGATCAACTCAGGCTGACTGTCCTTGTCGATATCTGCCCAAACGGCATCAGTAACAAGTCCAAGCCTGGTCAACTGCGGAGCCTTTTCTTGTGCCAGTGAGGTAAAATTCCCTTTACCATCATTGACCAGGATAGAAGAAGCAGGAAGCTCAGGATACTTCCCGGGTATCACCCTTGAGCCAATGAAAAGGTCCTGGTCACCATCCCCTTCCAGATCAATGGGTAATACCACAGAACCGGAATTGGTTTCCGACGGCAGGGTTCCGGCATATTTTTCAAAATTCCCGTTCAGGTTAAAGTAAAGCCTGTCCTGCAAACTGGCCTCCCCTTCTTCAAATGCATAACCACCACTCACTACATAAAGGTCCATATCGCCATCCTTGTCGGCATCGAAGAATACTGCCCCGCAATCTTCTGCATCAGCGTCCTTCTCAATCGCCTGCTGCTTCGATGGCTGGAAACTACCATCCTTCTGTTGCAGGAACAATGTGCCCGCCTGGCCTTTTGGCCCACAGATATAAATATCTTCCAGTTTATCACCATTCACATCGGCCCTGGCGATCCTGGGACCTGAATAAGAAAGCATATTGGGCATCAATGGCTGGATCTTGAAATCATTCACCAGGTCTTCTTTATGCTGGTATTGGAGTTTAGGACCGATCACCCCAAAAACCGGAACGGGCCTTTTAGCGGATGGCATGCCTGTAGCAGTAGCATTATCCTTACTGATCGACAATAGCCCATTCACTGGAATATTAGCGGTGATCATTTGGTAAGTCCCGTCAGGCCATCTCACTATCACAGTATCCACCTTGCTTACCGGGAATCCAAAGTGTAAGGGCTCCTGCATGGATGACTGGAATCCATGTACCGGATAATTCTCCAGGACATACTGCCGGCCGCCTGCATGAACGGTAACACGGGCGCCGATGGTGAATGAATTCCCACCCGGACCCTTAAGGGCTACTTTAAGGTAATTACCACCCAACCGACGTTCCCTGGTATTGTTACGGTATATACCGGCCTCCTGGTTCATCCTGTTCATGACCAGGTCCAGGTCGCCATCATTGTCGAGGTCCGCATATACGGCACCGTGAGAGAAATTCAGTTCCTCAAATCCCCAGTCAACAGACCTGTCCCTGAACTGTAATCCATCCCTGTTCTCAAAAATGTAATTATGGAGTGGGGTAGACTTGATACCTTGCAACATCTGGAACATGCGGCTATCGGTCTTTCCCTGTAAATGTTTGAGACGCTCATTGGCATAGAACTTCATGAAGTCGCGATTGATCATATCCCGACCATAACCATTGGTCACGAAAAGGTCCTTCCAGCCGTCGTTATTATAGTCTGCCAGCAATGCCGCCCAGCTCCAGTCTGTATTGGATACCCCGCTGTACTGGCCGATCTCACTGAAAGTGCCATTCCCGTTGTTCAGCTGCAGCATATTGCGCATGAGCTGGTGGTAGAATCCATTGGCAAGTGTATTGTTATACAGTTCATAATTATCAGGCGCATACAATAATTTTTGTCTCCGGTTATCTTCCGGTAGCATATCCAGGGTATAGATATCGGTATGGCCGTCATTATTGATATCGGCAATGTCCACACCCATGGAGAAATTGGACAAATGCCCGAATGATGTCTTTAGTTGTTCTTTAAATGTACCATTACGGTTATTGATATAGAGGTAATCTTCCTCCACATAATCATTGGAAACATAAATATCCGGCCAGCCATCATTGTTGATGTCTGCAATGTTTACACCGAGGCCATAGCCAAGGGGATTGGCAATGATCCCGGCATGTTGGGTAACATCCGTGAATTTGCCATTGATATTTTCATATAGGTGATCACCGGCATCGGGATCTACCATCTTCTTAACGAAGGCAGCATCAAAATTCCGGAGGTTCTTGATGTTATGGTTCAATACAAAAAGGTCAAGATCGCCATCGCGGTCATAATCAAAGAAAGCCGCATGGGTACTGTGCCCCTTATCATCCGCTCCCATCTCCTTTGCACGGTCCGTAAAGGTCAGGTTGCCATTATTGATGAAGAGTTGGTTGGATCGGTACTCAGGATCTACATCACCTGAGTAACATACGTAAATATCGAGGAAACCGTCGCCATTCACATCAGCGACAGACACACCGGTCTTCCATCCCGGCCTGCCGGCCACACCGGCTGTCCGGGTGATATCTTCAAACCTGAAGTTCCCTTTATTGAGGTAAAGCTTATTGGGTTGGATATTGGAAGTAAAATACAGGTCGGTCAGCCCGTCATTATTGAAATCACCGGCAGCCACCCCACCGCCATTGTAATAATACTCATAGGTGATGATATTGAGTTCAGCCGATTCCACCAGTTTATTCTGGAACAGTACGCCTGTTTCAGCAGGGGAAAGGGAAGTGAATAACCGCTCATCTTGCGCACGCAGTCCTGTAGCCAGTAACAGCACAGCACAACCAATGATCATTCGGTTGATGAGTGGAAATAACATATATGGGTGTTTAAGGAAGGGAATTATCATTACCCTTTCGATCAGTAATCCTTTGGCCATACTACAAGGTAAGGATTGGAAAAAATATGTCGGGTAGAGACCTACCCGACATTTAACCAAAACGAATACTGATGCTTGCTCTAACTAAAAAATGCCGGTATTCAACTTAGTTGGCATCCCACCACACGCGGGTAGTCCAGGTGTTGGCACCCTGGCGGGCGATAGCAGCCTCCAGGTTGGCACCATTCAGGCCATTCTCGCTCGCAGGATACTGGAACCTGCGGGGGATCTGCCCATTGGTGTAGTTACCGGGGAAGTTAACCGGGGTTAACTGGGGATGTCCGGAACGACGCCAGTTGGCATGGGATTCATATGCATCCAGGAAGGATGCTACATAATATTGTTCGTTGATATCCTTCAGGATTCCAGCTGCGTCTCCAGGCAGGGTCAGCCCATTCACATAGGCAGTGATGGCTGCTTCATCAAAAATGGAAGCGGGAGCGCCATAAAGCTTTAGCTGATCAATGGCAGAACGCACGCCAGCCTTGTAGTATTCACTAACGGTTCCGGTAGTGATCCAATTCCTTTGCCTTGCTTCCGCCAGCAACAGCATGGTCTCACTGTAGGTCACCAGGAAATTGGGCACATCTGCATCCGCAAAGTCTGAACGCAGTTGGGAATAAGTGGCGATATCATTTACGGTCTGGCCATCGGTACCACTTTGCAAACCTTTCTGGATAGCAGGATTATCATCCTCTACTCCAATGGTTGGGCTATTGGTTGGACCAGTTCTCACTACTGAAAGGATCTTCAGGCGGGGATCATTCTTAGCCTTGAGCCAGTCAATGAACAGTTTGGAGAACTTGAAGGAGTTCGCGGAAAGTTCATTACGACCACCGGCAAAATATCCCAGAACGATACTGTTGGGGTTAGCATACACGCCAGAAAGATGCTTGATGTAGAAAGACTCTTCAGTAGAAGCGAACACACCACCGGCAACAGCCTTCTTAACACCAGCTTCGGCATCTGCGGGGGCTTTCTTGGACATCCTCATGGCGGCACGCACCATCAGGGAATATGCTGTCTTCTTCCATTTGTCAATGCTAGCTCCATTGCTGGTCACATCACCCTTGAAAGGTTTGGATGCATCGAAAGCCTTGGCGGCAGCATCCAATTCATTGATGATATCAGCCAGGATATTCTTCTGCTCATCATAAACGGGAGCAAAGATACCTTCAGTGTAACCCTTACCAGCCTGGGAATAAGGAATATCACCATAGCTATCGGTCAGGCGAAGGAAGGCGTAGGCCTTCAATATCCTTGCAGCACTGTTATAGTTTACATCAATGGCTGACTCCTTGGTCTTCTCAACCAGGTTCACCAGGCCTTTGATGGCATTGCCATAATAGGCATCCCATAGGGCAGAGTTATAGCCTTCATCAAAATTATATTTGTCACCCTGGGGCCATGCCAGTGAAGCAAACTGCTGGATGAACTGGCTATTATAGATCAGGTTGGTACGCCATGCTTCGTATTCACCACCGGAAACGGCAAGGGTGGTTTGGGTGAACAACATGTCGGTGGCCAGGTCTGTCTGGGTGGTCGGGTCAATATTGACCGTTTCAAAGTCCTTGGTACATCCGGTAAGGCTGATCGCCCCAATCAATGCACCATATATTATTTTATTAAGTTTCATGTTAATACTTTTTTGAGTTCAGATTACCTTCTTATCAGAATTTCAGGTTCAGGTTAACACCAAAAGAACGAACCGGCGGAGCACCATACCATTCCAGACCCTGCCCGTTGGTAGAGTTGTAGGTAGATTCCGGATCGATGTTCGGGGTATCCTTGGAAATGATCAGCAGGTTGCGACCAACCAATGAAATGCTGGCACCTTTGAACGGAGTCTTCTTGGTAAGGTTTTCAGGGAACCTGTAACCAAAGATGATCTGCCTCAATTTGATGAAATCAGACTTGTAAACGAAAGGAGAAGAAATGTTCAGACCAACACGCTGCCAGTAATCCTGAACAGCAACCCTTACGGTGTTCTTGGCACCTGTCACTTCATCTACACCATCAGCAACGATTCCTTCATCACGTCCATCCACTGTTTGCTTGTGCAAACCACGGAAAGTTGCAAAGTCGTTGGTACCGGAGTACATATAACCACCCCAGCGGCCATCGATCAGGAATTCGAAGTTGAAGTTGCCAAAACGGAAGGCGTTATTAAAGCCCCATGTATAAGGTGCAACACCAGTACCATAGGTCTTCTGCTCACCACGCTGGGGGAAACCATCCTTCAACAGGATATTACCCTGGGCATCGCGTTTGTAGTCAATAGCTACCACCTGGCCGAAAGGCATACCGGTCCTGTGCTCAATGAAGGCGGTCAGTGAACGGGCATTCGCGATACGGGCAGAGGTCAGCTGGTCGGAGATCTTTTCAACTACGCTCTTATTGTAACCGAGGTTGAAGCTCACATCCCAGGTCAGTTTCTTGCTCTGGATAGGAGTACCGGTCAGCAAGAGTTCAACGCCCTTGTTGCTCACCTCACCTACGTTGATCAATACATCACCGAAACCAGAGGTCTGGGAAATACGGCTGTTGATGATATCGTCAGTGGTCCTCTTGTCATAGAAGGTCAGGTCAATTCCCAACCTGTTCTTCAGCATCCTGGCTTCCACACCAAATTCGTAGGAAGTAACCAGGTAAGGACGCAGGTTTTGGTTAGGAATGGTATTGGTTGCAATGTTACCTACAGGCAATCCACCATAGGTTGCACTGGCAACACTATAAGGCAGGGTCAGGCCATAAGGGTTACGGTCGCCACCCACTTGAGCCCATGAAGCCCTCACTTTAGCATAGTCAAACAGTGTTGGCAGCTTAAGGGCATCAGAGAGGATGAAGCTGGCAGATACTGAAGGATAGAACAGGGATGCATTATCAACCGGGAGGGTAGAATACCAGTCGTTACGACCAGTAAGGGTCAGGAACAGGTACTTGTTATAGGAGAATTCAGCAGAACCGAATAATGAGTTGATGCGCTTCTCACGATAACCGTAGTAAGTGTTCTTCTGCTCGAGGTTATTGATATTGTAGAAACCAGGGGCAAAGAAGTTGTTACCATTATAACCCTGCACTTCATCGATCTGCTTCATGGCGTTACCACCAACAAAGGCGTCGATGCCGAACTTGCTGCCAATATCATGGCGACCACCTACCAACCATTCACCGTTGAATTCACGGAAACGAGTGGTGCTTTGGTCATTGATCTGGCCACCAGGAGAATACTGGGTACCGGTTGGGGTTACTTCAAAATTGTAACGGGTGTACTGGTCAGTACCGATACGACCGCGTACATACAACCACTTGTTGATGTCGTAGCGGGCTTCAACAGCACCGATCAACCTGTCACGGGAATCATTCTGCTGGAAATCTTCAACAGCCCAATAAGGGTTGGTAACGAATGGGTTGCTGTTGAACTTCGCTTCACCACCGGTAATGGGGTCATACTTGCTTTCCTTGAAGGTAGCCTCATCCCAGCTGGTAGGCATGATACCAATGGTGAAGTTGGCGTTACCCGGGGAGTCAGACAAACGGGGACGGTTCTTGGTCCTTTCCCTGATATACCTGGCACTCAGGTTAACAGTCAGGTTATCAATTGGCGTCATTCCAATGTTCGCTGCGAAGTTGTTCCTGCGCAAGGTTGAATTGGGGATAACGCTCTTATTGTTCAGGTCAGAAATAGAGAAGTTATAGGTCATCCTGTCTGAACCACCATACATGGAGATGGTATTGTTCCAGTTGGTACCATTATCATAAAAGTTCTTGATATTGTTCTTCTGCGCAACGTAAGGACGCTGTACACCATCCCACTGGTACACCTGGCTGCCATCCAGCCTACCACCCCAGCTGTTCAATGGAATATTGTTGGCCTGGGCCTGTGTAGGCGCCTGGCCATTGATACCATGACCATACTCATACTGATAATCAGTTAGGTTCATCACTGATTCAACCTGGAAGTTGGAATTGAATTCCATACCCAGGCCCTTGCGCTTGGAACCCTTCTTGGTAGTGATCAGGATCACACCGGCAGAGGCACGGGCACCATACAATGCAGCCGCATTACCGCCTTTCAGTACGGACATGGATTCAATTTCATCGGGGTTCAGCATCTGGATACCATCACCGGCATCACGACCACCCCACTCACCGGCATTACCACGGTTGGAGTTATCAATGGGAATACCGTCCACAACATAGAGTGGCTGGTTATTATCAGAGATAGAAGTATTACCCCTCAATACTACACGGGTTGAACCACCGGCACCAGTAGCAGTAGCTGCTACGTTCAGGCCCGGCACCTTACCCACAAGGCCCATGGCAACACTGTTGGTCCTGGCCTGGGTAAGCTCATCACCTTTTACTTCAGAAATGGCATAACCCAGGGCCTTTTTCTCTTTTCGGATACCCAGGGCCGTAACCACTACCTCATCCATTTGCTTGCCAGCCTGGCTGAGGGAGACGGAAATGTTGTTGTCAGTAGCCCCTACATTGTAGGCTACTGTACCAAAGCCAATGGAAGAAACCTCCAGTACGATAGGACCGGTAGGTACATTCAGGGAAAAGCGGCCGTCAGCATCTGTGGCAGTGCTGATGTTTGTTCCCTTTACTTTAACTGTGGCGGAGATGACACCCTGGTTGTTGGAAGCGTCCACAACGGTGCCGTTGATCTGGCGCGTTTGCGCGAGTAGCAGTAACGGGCATATGACAAGGCATAGCACCGCTAGAAGCAGTCGTCTCATAAATTGGTTTTTTTTGGTGTTAAATCGTTTTAGCAGTCAGGTAAAACGATAAAGCAAGTTAATAAATTTTTTTACAAACAAAAATATTTTAAAGTGTTTTTATGCAGAGTCGCGGATTATGAGGGAGGGACTGACTTTTTCCTGTATAACAGGCAACTCCTTATCGGTAATTAGCTGCATGAGCACCTCGATTGCTTTATCAGCGAG
Organism: Flavihumibacter rivuli; assembly: GCF_018595685.2. Taxonomy (NCBI): domain Bacteria; kingdom Pseudomonadati; phylum Bacteroidota; class Chitinophagia; order Chitinophagales; family Chitinophagaceae; genus Flavihumibacter; species Flavihumibacter rivuli. The sequence goes on along the minus strand of NZ_CP092334.1, from coordinate 451,488 downwards.
CTTTTCGATGGGTTGAGCGACAACTGTGATGGATGGACGGATAAGGCGGAACAGGTCGTGGTCATCAAAACTTACCAGGGCAATATCATCGGGGATGTTCAGGCCTTTCTCCAGAACGTATTCAAGTCCGGCAATGCCCAGGTAGTTGGTAGCAAAGAAAATGGCATCCATTTCCGGGTTGCGGTCAAAGAAGGCTGCGAGCAGGTTGTGCCACTCCCCTTCTGACTCCGTGAAAGGTACTTCCAGTACCAGGGATGGGTTGAAGTTAACTGAGTGATCGTCCAGCGATCGCTTATAACCATCCAGGCGATGCTGCAGTACATTGAGCTCACTTTCCACTGTAACAAAACCGATCTGCTTATACCCCTTACCCACCAGGAAGGTAGTAAGGTCATAAGCTCCCTGGAAATTATCCAGTACCACATAACTCGTCTCTATATCTGAAAAATAGCGGTCGAACAATACAAATGGTTTACGCTCCTTCTTCAACTGGACCAGGTCATCCTTCATTCCGGCAGTTGGGGTAATGATAAACCCATCCACCAGCTGGTGCTTCATCATGCGCAATAAGTCATGGGCCTTCTTTTCATCATTATCGGTACTGGTGAATACAACCTTATACCCATGCCGGTAGGCGGTCAGTTCGATCTTCTTGGCTACATTACCAAAGAAGTTGTTCCCGATATCCTCCACCACCAGGCCAATGGAACTGGTCTTGCCGGTCCGGAGTCCCCTGGCCACCACATTGGGAATGAAATTCTTCTCATGGATCACTTTCTTCACCCTTTCCGCCACATCATCACTGATACGGTTTTCCTTGGCCTTGTTATTCAATACAAAAGAGACAGTGGTCACAGATACCCCTGCCTCTTTTGCAATATCCTTTAAAGAAACTCTTTTCATGATGCCGTTGGTTGCTGCCTGCAAACAAACCCGGACAAGGTATTCATCAGGCTCTATACCCGCCAGGAATAAAATTTGAGAAAAGGTACAATGGTTTGTCGCGCTTGATCCAGCGCATAAAAAAGGCCAAAACGCAAGACGGTTTGACTTCCGGTGGACTGACTGCTTCCGTTGGCTAAGGTATCACTATTAATTTACTTGTTCAAATGAAGCAGCCTGTCCAATTATTTTCCCAGGAGCTTTCCAGCAGGCAGCAAGAGTTCAGTTCATCAGGCAACCCATTCACGGATCCACTGCCCGGCAACAACAGGATCAATAAAGAAACGCTCCCTATCACTACTGTATTTCTCATCATACAATGCGATCTTGGTTTCATCCTGGTGGCAATGCACAGCGGCCAGGCAGGTAATTCCCCGCTTATTACTGATCACCAGCGATTTTGCTTCTTCCTCAAAAAGACCAAGGTAACCAACCCGCCATCCATATTCAGCGAGGGTAAGCGGCACTATGTTCCTGAAACGCTTATGCACTTCAAAATTCTCCGCCTTAAAGCCGTACAGATTGACAAAAATTTTGAACTCGCCATACTCCGGCACCTGTGCCAATGCCTCTTGCAAGGATGCTTCCCATTGTTCCACATCCTGCATACTTGCCTTACCACTGATCTGGGTAATGATCAGTTTTGCTGATGCTATCCATTCACTTCTTGCGATCACTTGTTCATTCATAATTATAAGATTTGTGTTTAGAAAGACAAACCTAACCAGCCCCATTCCATAGAAAAAACCAAACCATGATGAAATGCCAAAATACCCAACGCAACAGGCATAGCCCCTCACTCAACTGAACTTCAAGGCTTTTGCCTCCAAACGCCAGATGGGATCAAATCCATTCACCCCAATCCAGGATCAGTCCAGGCAACACTTTTGAAAACAGCCTATTTAATAACATTGGGTTAACTAAGGGTGCTAGAAAATAGCAGTAGATTATGATCATTCTTCACCAAACATTATTACTATGGATGCGCAACTCGAACTGATCCGGGAGCAGCAAAAAGAAGTTTGGAACAAATTCTCTCCCGGCTGGAAAAAATGGGATGACTTCACCATGGATTTCCTGCAACCGATGGGTGATGAGATCATCAGGGCATTGAACCTGGAAGCAACTGATCATGTATTGGATATTGCAGGGGGTACAGGAGAACCAGGGCTTTCCATTGCCACCATTGTTAAAAAAGGAAAAGTAGTGATCACCGACCTGGCCGAAGGAATGTTGGCCGTGGCACGGGACAAAGCGCTAAAGCGCGGGTTGAACAATGTAGAGACCCGGGTTTGCGATGTATCAGAACTGCCATTTGACGACAACAGTTTCGATGCGATCAGTTGCCGCATGGGATTCATGTTCTTCCCGGATATGCAGCTGGCCGCAAAAGAAATGACAAGGGTATTAAAGCCTGGCGGTCGGCTCTCCGCTGCTGTCTGGGGCACCCCTGAAAAAAACTTCTGGGTGGCTGCCATCATGGGTACCATACAAAAACAACTTTCCATCCCAGCCCCTCCACCAGGCAGTCCAGGTATGTTCCGTTGCGGTCAACCGGGATTGCTTGCCGGCATCTTCAGGGAGGCAGGATTGAAAAATGTTACAGAAAAAGAAAGCGACGGCAAAATGCATTGTGGCAATGCGGAAAACTATTGGACTTTCATGAATGAAGTAGCGGCTCCGGTAGTGTCGGCACTTAGCAAGGCAGACGATACAATGAAAGAAAAAATCCGCCGGGAAGTATTTGCACTCGTCGAAAAACACTGCCCCGACAAAAAAGCGAACCTCGACTATGGCGCTTTGATCGTAAGTGGAACTAAGTAATTCCGGTAAGGAAACTAATTTGGAGCCTGTTTGAATACAGTTTCATTTTGTAACGCAAAGGACGCGGAGGAGGCGCGAAGAACGCTAAGCTGGTTGGCTTTTGAGGGGTATTTGAGGGCGCAAAGGATTGGCTCCGCCAATGGCGGTTTCAATTTGTAACGCAAAGGACGCAGAGGAAGCGCGATGAAAGCGAAGGAAGTGAGAGCACATTTTTTTCCCATCGGTATCTCTCGCAAATGATCCCGCCGAATTGATAGCCCGCTATTCATCGGGGTCCTTTTCAGGAGCTACGGTGTACCCACATTTATTTTAACCCCAGCGGGGTCTCCCGAAGGGGACCCCGATGTATAAAAGGCGAAATATTAATGCATCCAACAGTTAAGCTAATCTTTCAACTACCCGTTGGTCATAAGACACAACGGGGGCGACGGAGGCTATTACATATTATCACCACATAGGCCTTCTCTTCGAGAGTCCCCGATTGATCTCCATCCCACATTCATCAGGGTCCCCTGCGGGAGACCCTGCTGAGGTGAAAATGTGGGTACACAGTAGCCCTTTCAGGAGCCCCCGATGGGGTTTAAAGTAGTTCTATCCTTTGCGTTCCTTGCGGCCCCTCCGCGGACTTTGCGTTATTTCTTCTTCCCCATCATCCTCTTCATATATAGAAGGGTCAGCTTAGGCAGCTATCCAATTCCCGCACTGGTTGGCGAGAAAATCACATTTCCACAACTTGCCCTCGTAGCGAAGCGGAGAGGGTTTCCACATTTTCACATTTCCATTCCTCGCCCGCCGAAGCTTTAGCGCAGGTGGGTATCCACATTCTCACATCCCCCTCCAGTATTCCATCCAATCCAGCATCCTGCTCGTATATCCATACTCGTTATCAAACCAGGCGATCACCTTCACCTGCCGGCCTACCACTGATGTCAGGCTGCCATCAATGATCAGCGAGTGGGTATTGCCCTTGATATCAGCCGACACCAATGGGTCTTCTGTATAGTCCATAATACCCTTGTAGCCATTATTCGCCGATGTCCTGAATAAATTATTGATCTGCTCCACACTTACTTCCTGTGCCAGCTGAACAGTTGCATCTACCAGCGCGCCATTGGTAACAGGCACCCTGATGGATACAGCGGCCAGCTTGTCTTTTAGTGGAAACAACCTTTCAAGGGATTGTACCAGGTCGATCTCCACGGGTATGATAGATTCTGCAGCGGCCCTGCCCCTGCGGAACTGCTTATGGGCAGTATCCACCAACTCCTGCCGCGAGGTATAGGAATGGAGGATATTGAAATGTGCGGATTCAATACCAATGGACTGGAGAAGGTAAAGCATGTGCGTGGTGCAGTTGGTCATGCAACCGCCGGGTGATACGATATCGATATCCGGGGTTAGCTGGTGCTGGTTGAAGCCATAGATCAATAAGGGGATCTCGGGAGAACCGGTCGTGCTGAGCAGGACCTTCCTGGCGCCCGACCTCAAATGACCGGTAGCACCTTCCAGGCTACCAAAGCGGCCTGAACATTCCAGAACGATGTCCACCTCCAGTTCTCTCCAGTTGATACTGGCAGGGCTGGATTCCTGGAAACATTTCACCTTATGCCTGCCGGCAAGGATCTTGTCCCCCTCCAGTACAATGGGTTCCTGCAAAGGCCCGAAAAGGGAATCATATTTCAACAGGTACACCAGGTTATCTACTGGCATGATATCATTCACCGCTACCAATTCAATATTTTCCTTGTGCAGGAGCCTCCTGAATAGCAGCCTGCCGATCCTTCCCATGCCATTGATCGCTATCCTCATGATGAAAATTTAGGCCGCAAAGATCACAAAAAACATGGATCGTACTGACAGATATCCATAAAGGGTAGAACCTTTATACAGGCTTTACTTCAACAAAAATGCCACCGGCCCAAACCGATGGCATTAATTCTTAATACGTTTAATTTCCTATTTAGCCGGGGTAATGGTGATATTCCTGAACTCGATTGGACCATGGTCCCCCTGGAACATGATCGGGCCGGCATCGCCTTCCCTGCTATCCAATGCACCACCTGTGATACCGGGTATTTCCTGGAAATGAACCACCTTCCTGCCATTCAGCACAACTTCGATCATCCTGCCCACCAGGGTGATATCATAGGTCTGCCACTCCCCTGCCGGTTTAGCCGCCATTTCAATGGGTGAAATAAATCCGTACACTGCACCCAGCAAGTCCTTACCAGGCTCCTTGCCATAGCTGTCCTCGATCTGCACTTCATACCTTCCCCGCAGGTAAATACCACTGTTGCTGCCTTTGGGACAACGGAATTCAATATGCAGTTTGAAGTCCTTGTATTGTTGTTTGGAAACAAGGTTGGCACCCGACCTGGGACTCTTCAGCACACCATTCTCTGCCACCCATTGGTTGGCTGCACCAATTGCTTCCCAGCCCTCCAGGCTTTTCCCATCAAAAAGCCTAACAGGCTTTCCCCACTCGGGCATACCGGTAGCCCTCAAGGCCGGCGCCTTTACAGCAGTCCATGGATAGGTCTTACCATTGGCAGCTACCATAGTGCCAGCCAATTTACCATCCGCCAGTGTAGCTTCAAACTCCAGGTCCTTGTCTTCACGATCCCATTGCGGCGGAAGGCTAAAGCGGAGTTTATTTTCAGAAAAGAAAACCTGGGAAATGGGACGTGCACTACCACTGGTACCAACATAATGACCAATGAGGCGCTTGTGCCCGGAATGGGTTACTTCCAGCCAGGAGGGCTTAGCCACTCCATCTTCTATCACAGTAATGTCCCAACGACCTTCGATCTTGGGATCAGCCGGTTTTACTGCCAAAATATCCTGGGCATTAACTGCCGGGTTCAATGAAAGGGAAAGAACGAAAGCCGAAAGCCATCCTGAAAATCTTTTCATAATAACATGGTTGTTGGTTGAGAAAAAGAAAGCAGGATGGAAATTAAGATTTTTTATAAAGCGGAATACCCGGGCCTCCCTAAAGAAAATGCTTATACATTTCTGGAAGCTGCCGTCCCATGATCCCCTTCACGGCTATCCTTAAGTCAGGTCAATTGCTGTATAACAATAATTCTTCTGTAGAACCATTCAGGCAGATCTTCTTTTGAAAGCTGAGCCCTAATTTTTCCAGCAGTCGAATGGACCGGGTGTTCGCTTCCAGGGTAATCCCCGCAATGGTTGACAGGCCCAAGCTGCCCCGGGCATAGTCCTTAGTGGCGACAGCGATCTCGTACGCATATCCATTACCGTAATATTCCGGCAAGAGGGCAAACCCGATATCAGGATGCTCCAACTCCTGCCGCCAGATGATACCACACATCCCAACAGGCGAATCATCCTCCTTGCGTTCTACCAGGGAGAGCCCAAAATTATTTTGAGCATAACTCTTCATCGGGCCGTTCTTGATATACGCTTCAGCCTCTTCCTCTGTTCTTACATTCCGGTCGCCGATGAACTGCAACCATCCCGGACTATTCAGAAGCTGTACAATGAATGCTGTATCTGTCAATTCAAGCTGCCTCAGCCTCAACCTTTCTGTTTCAAAGAAAACCAATGGACGACTATTTGATGGTTATAAAATTATAGAAGTAAAGATCCCTATTATTCCCGCTTGCCTGGTTTCCGGATGCCTCATTTCATCCTGACCAGCTTATTGACCACATAGGAGCCTGACGCATACAAGGGATGCTGGATATTGGAAGCCGAAACAACATTTGTCCCCTTTAACACAAGGGTATCGCCTACATAATCCAGCATGAATTCCGCTACACCATTCACAAACATGGGATTCAGGGCAAATCCGGCCCTGGTAACCAGCCGGGCACCTTTCAATTCATAGCCCCCTGCATTCACCAGCATTTGCCCCATTCGGTTAAGCCTTGCCGAATCGGGTTGTTGCCAACCAGCAATAGCACTTTCATGGGTAGACCAACAAAGACTATAATATCCTTTCGAAAAGATTACCTGGCTTTCTTTGGGCATCACAACGGTTGAAGTACCATCCTTTTTGAAGGTTCGTACTTCCACGATCCTCCAAACCCCTTCAGGCTGCCTTTGTTTGGATGTAGTAAATCCTATGATTGCCACTACGTCAATAACCATCTGTAATTGTAACCACCTGTTTATTGTCATGTTTCCTGGCATTTTCTTACCTGACCCAAACTATTTCAAAATTGCAGCCCGCTACGTGAAAATTCAATGAACTGTCAAAAAGGCCTTGCGAACTGCAACAAATCCCTGTCGATGCTTATCTAAACAGGGCAACCTGCACTCTTTTGCTATCCCATATACTATCCCAGGGAAGACCAACTTTATGGCATCCACATCGGCAGTTGCAAAAAATATGGCTTTTGCCGATCGAACTTTAAAATACCATAATGACCAAAATGGGCAGAGAATAATTTACCTTAATCGTTCATAAGCACTCATTCCCCCATCAGCAAAACAATTCGGCGTAAAAAGGGTGAGCTGGTCACCATTAAGACTTAGGAAATTATAATTACCTTCCGTAAACACGTTAAAGACCGCCATTTTCACATCGGTCCCAATACAATCCTTTCGAGGCTTGAGAGCAAAGGTATTGCGCGACAACATCCTGCCACCATCCCAGGACTCAACAATGGAGCCCGGAAGGAATTTCAGGAGAATCCCATTACCCGGTGGATAGTTGATATTGCCGGGAAAGCCAGAAGTAGTCCTCAACTCCCATGTTCCCTGTAGGGAAGCAATCAGGGAGGGTTCATTCTTTTCCTGACGACAGGCAGCAAGGCCCAGGATCAAAAGCAGGGCTAAGGTCAGCTTTCGCATAGGTCATTTTTGTGCTTGACCTTTTTTCCGGCGCCAGTGTTGCATAGGGTTGACCAAAAAACCGATCAGCCTTTTTCGGGCAATTGCCGGAAGAAACGGTATAGTCCAGCCAGTATCAGCCCGAGGGCAGCTATCATGGCCAGTGAAAGGGAAATTAGTAGAAAAGAAATAATTGTCTCTTCAACCTGGCCGCCCTCCTTACCCAGGGCAATAGGCATCATCTTGCCTGCACCGGTTAAGGCCGCCAGCAGGACAGCGATAAAATTGGCAAAGGCGCCATAGACCAATAGCCCGAAGCTTAGGTTCAACCATTTGGCAGGCAATATGACCTTATCCCATACCAGGCCAACAAAACCTAAAAACAATCCGTTCATGATGCCTTCAAGGTGCGTGGAAAGGCCCATCCTTGGATTGGCCAGCAGTGGTATGAACAATCCAACCAGCAGGGCCATAAGAAAAAGGGAAACGCCCAGCAGGATCAATCGCATGGATTGCTTTGAAGGAATAGACATATCAGTTGGTTTTGGTTAGGGAGTATCTTTACAAAATACTTAATTATTGAAACGCCTCCATCTTTCCCTGCTTACTTAACTACTTTCCTGATCACCGCTTCTACCAATGGTCCCATCACTTTATACCCTGCCAAGTTGGGATGCACCCCATCGTAGGTCAGGGCATCCTTCAACCCCTTCTGGTCATCTACCATGGCAGAAAAATAATCTACATAGCCCAGTTTATGCTTTGCAGCGTAGGCCTTCAGCAAACCATTCAATTCGATCACCTTATCAGCTGGTTGCACACCAGGGCGCCAGGGGAAACGATTGGCCGGCACAACAGAACAAATTATCACCCTGATACCGGATGCCCTTGCCAATTCAGCCATGGACCGGATATTACCAAAAATACTTTCAATAGTTGCAGGGCCGGTATTCCCCGCAATATCATTGATACCTGCCAGGATCACTACGGCAGCGGGTTTGAGGTCGATCACATCCTGCCTGAAACGAAGCAGCATCTGAGGGGTGGTCTGTCCACTGATACCTCGATTGATATACCCCTTGGATGGTTCCCAAAAACTACTGTCAAACTGTTGCCAGCCTTCGGTGATTGAGTTGCCCATGAAGACCACCCGCTTACCATTGTTGGCCATTTTCGCCAGGCATGCATTATCATTCTGGAAGCGCTTAAGATTGGGCCAATCGTTGGCCACTTCTACCCTTTGCCGGGCCAGTGAATTCAGGTGATCGGCATAGTTGGTATTGGCCATCCAGCCTGTTGGTTTTTCGGGCCAGAGCCAGCCATTGGATCCCAACCAGGATTCAAGACCATTGAACCACTGGTCGCTTGATGCTCCACTTTGCCCCATGCTAAATGCATGGCCTCCATTCTGGTATACATGGAGCTCTGCGGCCTGACCTCCTGAGCGCCATTTATGGTATTCAAGAATATTTCCCGGGGCCAGTTTCAAAGGATCATCAGCGGCTACTGCAAAATAGGCAGGCATTCTTTTCCCTGGAACGGATCCAACCATGATATTAAAATCCGCTGCATAAACGGGCACTATAAAATCCGGTTGTGCATCACCGGTAGCCTGGTAGGCGGTCGAGATAGCCACTGTTCCACCAGCGGAGAAACCCATCAATCCTATCCGCGACGGGGATATGTTCCATTTGGCAGCCTCCTTGCGCACCATGGAAATTGCAGTCTGCGCATCCTGCATGGCCAGCTTAAGAATCGGTGTCGTCACTTCATTATATCGGCCCTCCACCTGCGCTTTCATCCCATCTTCAATGGGATGTTCGGTATGGACGGTACGGTATTTCAACACAAAGGCGGTAATGCCCAACTGGTTTAATTTCCTGGCTATGGCTTCTCCTTCATTATATATGGAAAGGAAATGAAACCCTCCTCCCGGAGCGATGATCACCGATGTTCCCGTTGGAATGGATCCGGTAGAAGGATAAACGGTGAGTGTCGGCTTCACCACATTGATCACTGATTTAATACCTCCCAGTACAGTATCTTTCTCCTTCCAATCCCAACTTTCGGATCCAGGAGCCTTGCCAGGATAAAGGTCTATAACAGTGGGCTGCTGGGCAACAGCAGTCGCCGACATAAGCATCAAAATTACCGGGAGGAAATTCTTCATAACGGTGAAAGGGATTTTGTTGGCTGCTTGAATGATGAAAGGCCAGGGTACCGCCAGCTGCCTGGACCAGTAAATAACCTCCTTAAAAATAAACAAATCAGGTTACTTATCGTCTACTCACGGGAAAGAGCATGATTAATCAAAAGGGAGGGCATGGCCCCACCAATACCTGCAGCTAGCCTTATTGAGGAAGCCATGTTGCAAGAAGAAAGCCATTTCCAGAATGCAACCTGCCGGCCATCAACTTTATCGTTGCTGGTTTGCACAAATTCAACCAGTCAAAACATCAGCTTCTTGAGTTGGGGCATATAGGTCCGGGAAATATTCAGCACCTGACCGTTACTGGTGATCAATTGCGCCGAATTTGCATCCCTGTGCACCTCCTTGATGTGACTGATGTTGATGATATAGGAACGATGTACCCTGATAAACTGGTCCCTGGGTAACCTTTCTTCCAATTGGCTGATACGATAATTACTTAAATAACTCTTACCGGCAGTATGCAACCTGGTATAGTCCTTTTCAGCTTCCATAAATATAACATCACGCAATTGAAGTGAAACCAACTTACTGCCGCTTTCAATCAGAATGGTATTCCCTACCTGCTGGTCCTTTTCCTGCAATACAGCATCAGCCGCTGACAGCGCTGCTTCAAAACGGGCAGCATTCCTGACTTTCAGCCGGGATACCGCATTATCGAAACGCTCTCTTGTATATGGTTTCAATAAATAATCTACCGCATTCGTATCAAAAGCCTTGATCGCATACTGGTCATAAGCCGTGGTAAATATAATCTGTGGAACATGTATCAGTTGCTGAATCACCTGGAAGCCACTAAATACCGGCATTTGAATATCCAGGAAAATAACATCCGGCTCCAAACGGTTCACCTTTTCAATGGCCTCAGCGCCATTTTCACATTCCTCAAGGATTTCAAACTCCGGATGTGCTTCAAGGTATTGCCTGATCATTAACCGGGCATCACGCTCATCATCTATTATAATTACCCTCTGCATTATTGTGTAATTGGCAGGTTAAATGACACTTCAAATCCATTTTCAGAGAAAGCTATCGCTAACGGCTCATTGTACAACCTGTGTAAACGCCGTTCCGTATTCCGGATACCGATACCTTTTGCGATTGCTGCTTCCCGGTGACCATTAAACCCCTTTCCGGTATCCTTTACTGAGATATGAACGAATTCACCATTGGCGAGGCAACTTATCCTGATACTTCCACCTTGAATAAGGGGCGCAATTCCATGTTTGATGGCATTCTCAACCAATGGTTGCAATATCATCGGCGGGACCTCTACTGCCAACACTTTGGGATCCAATTCGTATTCAACGGAAAGCCGCTCAGCAAATCGTTGTTGCTCCAGAGACAACCAGGTTTTTATAAAATCCAGTTCTTCAGCCAGGCTAACTGTTTGCCGTTCACTCACTTTCAAGGCATACCTGAACGTATCGGCCAGTTGGGCTACCAGCACCCTTGTCCTTTCTAAACTCGGGGGCACAGAAGCACTGATGGAATTAAGGGTATTGAACAGGAAATGTGGCTCCATTTGGGCCTTAAGGGCAGTGATCTCACTTTGGTAAGCCAACTCCCGAAGCTCCTGTTCCCTTTTATGCTGCCTTACCGTATGCAACCAGAAATTGTAGGCATGAAAAACTGCAAAATGGGCAAAATAGCCAACAAGGATGAAGTAAAAATCCAACAACCGCTCAGGTATACCGTAATGATCGCCAGTTACCCAATGCTTGATCATCACCACTACCCCCAAAACAAGAATTGCATACAACGGGGCAGTGAACAGATGCAGAACTATTTTTACTGATAAAGGACTACTCCTGAGTCGCACGAAATACAGCCACCAGAAAAAAACAATGATAACCGATTTGATGAGCCCTACAGAAAACTGTATCCCAATAAAATTTGGCAAACTCAGGTATTCATCGCCGTCAAATACCCCTCCAAAAAAATACAATACCCCCAGGATGAATGGCCAGCTAAAAGAAAACATCAGGTAGGCGATCCCTTCACCAATCTTGAAACCCGGGAATATTATTTTTTGTAAAAAATGCAACTTCACTTTAAGTTCTGGTAGCCATTGGCCTGACCTGAAATGGTTAGCCTGATGTTCCCTGAAAACCATCAGTCAACTGCCCAATTTCCACGTAAAGCCAAATCATGAATAAATGTATTTAACCAAAATTGATAGCATCGTAAAATAAACAAATCTTCTGGCAATGAGAGCGACTGATTCCCTGCCTTACAGCACCGCTACTGGCCCAGCCAGATTTTGAAATCAACAGAACGCAACCTGCTGACAATAATATGTTCATGGGATTCCGGCTTCATTTTCACCTTTAATTTTCCATTGTACCAAAGATGCACGGTATCTATATGATTATAGCAAATAATAAATTGCCTGTTTACCCTGAAAAAAAACCGCTCATCCAACTGCGGCTCAATATCGTCCAGCCAGAGATCTATTAATATATCCTCATTATTAGTGGTTTTAATGAATTGGTTCCTGTCCTTAACATAGAAAAAGGCAATGGTATTTACAGGCACCGAAATCAGCCTGGTCCCCCTTTTTGCCAGGAACCGCTGCTTAATGGCTGCATGATTCACCTTCACTTGTTCAATCAAGGAACGCACAGCACCATTCAATACCCCTGGCGATTGCAGGCGATTGTACTTATCCAGTGCGTCTTCGAGGGCATTCTTTTCCAATGGTTTCAGCAGGTAATCAATGCCGTTAGCCTTGAATGCCTTTACTGCATACTCCTGATAGGCCGTCACAAAGATCACCGGAACAGGTATCACCATGCGCTGAAAAAGCTGCAAGCTATGTCCATCTTCCAGTTCTATATCCATGAATACCAGGTCAACCCCTGAATCCTGTTGTAGGAATTTACCGGCTTCCCGAACAGTATGTATGGTATCCATAATCGTTATGGAGGGATCGATCTCCAACAACAACCGGATCAGCCTGTTTACAGCAAGGAGCTCATCTTCAACGATCAAAACCTTCATAGCTGCCTGATTTAAGTAGTTTAACTTGTATAAAAAACATAAGGCGATACAGGTTCTAAAACTCCAACTTAATCAAAACAACAACGGGTAGGTTCCTACTAGTAACCAAATAATCCGATGAACTACAATAATAACCGACAAGCTCCCCCTGATAACAAGGGGAGCTTGAACCTAACACCCTGATCCAGCACATGACCCCAGCCAATCATGGGGTGCAACCAAAAAGCACCTTAGTGGCTAGTTGCCAAAACTGGTATCAGTCATTGGAAATTGGACGCATCAATAAACCGAAAGAAAGTTGCAACAAGAAAATCAGGGTAATTCCAAAGTAATGTTTACAGGTCTCCAGTTTCCAAAATTCACGTTAGCTGTCCTCTTGTCAACATCCATTGCAGTAAACAGCAATTTTGCTGTTTCAACAGCAGACCTGGGCTGAAGGCCATGGTTGGGATAGACGGAAACATAGGACCCGGTATTGCGCATTCTAAGTTTTGTGCCGCTCTTCAGGGATGCAGTAATGGTATATATGCCAACCGGAATATTATTGATTATGAAATTATTAATGCCATTCCCCACCTTTCGGGTAATCGTAAAGGAGCGGGTTTCCGCGTACAGAGTAGAACCGGCGACAGGACTTAATTTCAGCACAATTTCGGCCCCAAAAGGAAGCCCCTTAGGATCCCACATGGCATCATACAAGACATAATCAAAACGCAGGCTCCCTCCAAAATACCCGGCGGCAGACCATGGCTCACTGGCCCTTTTGGCCGGATCGGCAAGTCCATAAGACAACATCACAAAATGCTTGACTACGCCTTTTTCTGCATTGGTAACCGCTACGTTGCCATCTGCAGGATATAACGACATGGCCGCTTGCCCTTGACCATATTCGATCGTATAGCCTGCTGCATGAATATCAGCACCGCCTAATGGAATCTCCATATCATAATAACCATCCTGATCTGTAATTGCAGAAGAAGCCACGTACACGGTACCCGGGGTACGCAGTCCGATATATGCACCAGCCAGTGGCCTGCCGGCAAGGTCGGCCACGAAGCCCGACATTCTATTTTTCTTAGCCTTTACCTGCGGATAGTTTGGCATTCTCGGCATGGTATTCTCCATCACATTCAAATGGTCGTCTGTAGCTGACAATGAAAAATTCACTGCTCCTTCTATCACCGGGGTAATGCCTGTTTGTGAAGGCCATACAATAGCCCGCCCCTCCCCATTGTTGCTACTACCAGACTTCGAACAGCTAATGGTGACCAGCAATGCTAATAACAAAACAATCTTTCCATGCATATAACACTTGTTTACCCAAATGTCTGCCGGTGCAATCAAACCAAAACACCATCATGTCCGTAATGGCTTATTCCATGGCCAGAATGAAACAATAAAACGCTGTGATGATTTGCAGAGGAAAACTGCCAGGGAAGTTGATCATACCAATCCATCAACAGCCAAATCCCATCAATGGCTTTTGGAAAAAAATCCCATCAAGACAAGTTCACAAAAACAGGAATGTTAATACCGTCTTAAAAACACAACAGAATTCCTGTTTGATTTCCCATCAGGACAGGAAAAATCGATAAACGGCAGTATACATCGACGAAATAAAACGGCAGGCCTTCGCCAGTTTTTAGGTTTGCATATGCCACTACCATCATCTACAACACAATGCCGTAAGGTCAAAAAATGAAGCACCTGATAACATCATTCCGGTTAACCGCAGTGGGACTTCTTATAGTGCAGGCTGTCTCTGGCCAGGGAAAGGCAATAAAAGACATAACGTCCACTGAAAGATGCACTATAAGAAATGATTGGAAAAATTATTTCGAATCCTGCCTTTGCGATGGCGCTGTCGTCATTTATGATGCCATTGGCAACCATTGGATATTATCCGATACTGTTGGTACCAAAGTAGAGGTTTTACCTGCCTCTACATTCAAGATCATCAACCTCCTTATTGCTTTGGAGACAGGAACAATTGCCGACGAAAACGAAGTGGTAAAATGGCCAGGCAGCACAGACACCGTGAAATACGGCTACAGGCCTGACATTTATCACGACATGTCAGTGAAAGAAGCGTTTCAGGTCTCAGCAGGCTGGGTTTTTGTGGAGCTGGCAAAAAAGATCGGTAAAGAGACCTATAAAAAATACCTAACACAATGCCACTATGGTAATCTGGATCTTTCAAACAAGGATGATGATTTCTGGAATTTCGGCGCCTTCGGTATTTCACCCATCAATCAGGTATCCTTCGTCAAAAATCTCTACTATGAAAACCTGCCCTTCCGCACCCGCAATATGCAAATTGTAAAAAAGGTGATGCTGACGGAATCACAGGAAAACTACACCATCAGTGCTAAGACCGGCTGGACCAGGGATAAAGGAATCAACACGGGATGGTGGGTCGGTTTCCTGGAAAATAAAGAAGGGGTATATTTTTTCGCTACCCGTTTGTTGCAGGACAGAAAAATCAACAGCACCAATTTTGGCAGCTGTCGGAAAGATATTACCAAGGCCATCCTCAAAAACCTGGAAATAATTGAATGAACATGACCAAAAGGATTGGCAGATGAACACCAGATCAAATCAAACAACAAAACTTGCCTTTTGCTGGCATATCCCGAAAACATTACCTGACACCTGAAAAAAATTACATGACAACTACAACAGGATCATTGATTCCCTTCCATTTAATGATGATCAAACTACCTTATCTCAAGATAATAGCCGGTATAAACCCACAGCTACACCCGAGCGGTTTACGACTGGCATGCAGGCCGCTGCTGGTGCTGTTACTGGCTTTCATAAGCCAACAGGCCATTGCACAAACATCCATGACGGTAAAGGGCAGGGTAAAAGATAGTACAGGATCTGTATTGACCGATGCATCGGTGCGACTGTACAGAACAAACAAAAGCAATCCCGTTGCCAACCAGTTATCCGATAGCGCAGGTTTTTTTGCCTTCGAACTGAAGGACACCGGATCTTACCAGGTAAGAATAAGCATGGCAGGCTATAATGCTTACCAATCGCCAACCTTCCTTCTTGCCGGGCAAGAAAGGAACCATGATCTTGAAGTGGTAATGAACCCATCGTCACAGTTGAAAGCGGTAATAGTTACGGCACGAAAGCCGATGGTAGAAAAAAAACCAGATAGGACCATCGTGAATGTAGAAGCCATGGTAAGCAGTACAGGTACTGATGCCCTGCAACTGCTATCCCAACTGCCTGGTGTAACTGTTGATGATGACGGAAACATTACCCTCTATGGCAAGGCCGGGGTAACAGTCATGATCAATGGAAAACCCACCTACCTTTCCGGTGATGCGCTGGCCAATTACCTGCGCACATTGCCCTCTTCTGCCTTGGAACAAATTGAACTCATGTCCAACCCACCCGCGGGATTTGATGCTGCAGGTAGCGGCGGGGTTATCCAGATCAAAACCAAAAAAACCGGCATGAAAGGGTTTAACGGCAACCTATCCACGGCCTTTAACCAGGGTATCCTGTTCAGTACCACCAACAGCCTTAACCTGAATTACAAAGTGAACCGCGTGAATTATTACGGCAATTTCAGTTATGTAACCCAGAACAGGCTGACCGACCTCGACATCAACAGGAATTATTATGCACTGGCAGGTTTGAACGAATACAGTTTTGATCAGAATTCGTACATCAGGCGCAAGAATCAGGCATCCACAGCCAAGATCGGGATCGATTTCTTCCCTGATGATAAAACCACCTGGGGTTTCAGCGGAACAGCACTCAGGAGACCATCTACCCAGCATACCACAAACACCAGCAACATCAGGAGGCCTGATGGCACTATCGATTCTTCCACTGCAGCAAAGAACCGCGAAGAAGACCTGTGGAAGAACCAATCGCTGAGTTTTTATTTCAAGCGCGACCTGAAAAAGAAAGGCAGTACCCTTGGGGCTGATGTGGACTACCTGAACTATACTTCAACCGTGGACCAGGCCTTCAGCAATACCACCACCATCCTTGGGGTTCCTGATCCAAGGTTTGACACGCTGGTTGGCTACCTCCCTTCAAGGATCGCCATCATAGCAGCCAAAACCGATGCGGTATTCCCCCTGAAACATTTCACCCTTGAAACCGGCTTGAAAGCGAGTTATGCCGAAACAAAAAATGCAGCCAGCTTTTATTTCATCAACAATGGGTCGCAGTCCCCTGACTATGAAAAAACCAATGACTTTCGCTATAAAGAGCATATCAATGCAGCCTACCTGGCCATTTCAGGCAATTTAGGACGCCTGTCCTACAATGCAGGTCTACGTGCCGAGCAAACCCTTTCAAAGGGCAACCAGTTAGGCAATCCGGTTAAACCCGATTCATCGTTTTCAAGGGAATACACCAACCTGTTCCCCACCCTCTTCCTGACTTACAAAATGGATACTACAGGAGACCACACCATCGGACTCACTTATGGCAGGCGAATTGAGCGGCCTTTTTACCAGGACCTCAACCCATATGTGACCCCGCTGGATAAATTCACTTTATATGTGGGCAACCCCTTCCTGAGGCCCAGCTTTTCGCATGAACTCACTTTCTCCTATACCTACAAACAACTCCTCACCGGAACGATCACCTACACCAAAACAAGCGATACCTTTCTGGAAGCCATCAGGCTGATCGGCAATAATTACCTCAGCAGGCCCGATAACCTGGGCAGCAGCGAATTTATCGGCTTCTCCATTAACTCCAACACCAAACCGGCCAAATGGTGGACCCTAAACATCTTTGCCGATGTACAGCAGCGGCATTTCGAAGGCCAACTGTATAACACCTATATGGACACGAGTGCGGTGTATTTCGGTACGAATTTCACCAACCAGTTCCAGTTAGGCAAAGATTGGTCGGCAGAACTGGGCGGGACTTACCGGACCAGTGTGCTGGTAGGCCAGGTTTCCCTGGATGAATTCTGGGTGATCAACACCGGCATCCAGAAAAAGATCCTTGATAAAAAGGGCACCATCAAACTGGCAGTCAGGGATATCTTCTATTCTGCCATTCGCTATGGCCAGATCAATTTCCTCAGGCAGGCAGACGCCGGATTCAGGAACCGTTCAGATTCCAGGGTCTTCACCCTTAGCTTCACTTATCGTTTTGGTAAATCGAGCCAGCAAAGCCGAGGCAACAGGAGCAGAAGTTCAGAAGAGGAAGAGAACAGGGTAAGGGCCTAAGGCTGGGATTTGCTTTGGCGAAGGATATTTTTGTTGGATAATGATACACTGACATCCCAGCAGTCATAATTATTAAAACATCAATAAGGACGAAAACTGATCATCGCCCCAAACAGTAAAGCCGGTCATGGGACCGGCTTTACTGTTTGCTCAACCCGCCTACACAAAGGGAATTAAAATAAAAAAACCTCCCAGGTTGGAACCTGGGAGGGCGAGTGTGGAGCTGGAGGGAGTCGAACCCTCGTCCAAACATATTCTCCAAAAGCTTTCTACATGTTTATTTGATTATTACTTGTCGGGAAGCAACAGGGAACCAACAAACCGATCACTTCCTTAGCTGGATGGTCTTTTGTTCATGTCACAGCCTTCATGAACAGCAACCTGTGTTTTGTTTTGAGTCGGCGGCGGAGCTTGGAAACAGGTCATCCTGCTCAACGCGGCCCTAATGACTACTTAATCACTGATTAGGCAGCCATGGCATACTGAGTATTGCCATTTGATGTTCGGGTATTCAGATTTACGTGCTAATTATCCAACGCACGACATGCTTACACTTTCAAAGACCTACGCTGTCGAAACCAGTACAGCCCCAGGGGAAAGATTTGCGGGATCGCCATTCTTTTATGCTGGAATGCATCCCCTTTCCGATGAGATGGCAAATATACTGATTCTTTCCTTCTTCTTATTGTTAAATCGATCCGCCCCTTACAAAGCCACTTCCCAACTGACTTCCAGGCATTTCAAAGGTCAATCCCGATCTTCTTCATGAGAATGGAAGCATTCATGCTTGTGCAAACGCCTGGCTTGAGGCGGTAATCAAAATAGAGTTCCTCCCCTGCCACCTGCACATCGAAATGGTAATTGCGGATGGCCTCCGGGTATTGCCCGGATAACTTTGCCAGTTCGAGGTCATGCGTGGCCAGTAAGGCTGTCGCCTTTTGCTCCACCAACTGCCTGATCAGGGCCCTTGAACCGGTATGCCGGTCATTGGAATTGGTGCCCCTGAGGATCTCATCCAGCAGCACCAGTACCTGCTCCCCTTCATTCACCGCATCAATGATCCCCTTCAACTGGTGTAACTCGGCATAAAATGTGGATGCATTCTCCTCCAGGTTATCGGTCACCCGCATGCTACTCATAATACGCATAGGCGATACTGTTAGCTCTTCCGCGCATACCGGCGCACCCATCATGGCCAGCACCTGGTTGATGCCAATGCTCCTGAGGAAGGTACTCTTGCCCGCCATATTGGAACCGGTAATCAACGATACCCTGGGCTTGCCCTCGGTCATGAAATCATTGGCTACCCGCTTTTCAGGCGCGATCAGCGGATGGCCAACGCCCCTTCCGCTAAAAACCCCGGGCGCTTCACTCAACTTCGGGAAGGCCCAGTGTTGCTTATTGAAGGCCAGGCAGCCTAAGCTATACAAGGCTTCCATCCCTGCCAGGGCTGCATACCATTGGCTTACCCGCTCCTGGTTGGCCTCCTTCCACCGTTCCAAAGCCAGCACTTGTTGCAGGTCCCATAGCAGGAAAGTATTGAGCGGCAGGAAGACCAATGGATTGAGCCGGTAATCAAACCGGTCCAGGATCCTTTGCAATTGCCTGATCTGGGTAGAACAACCGGAACCATCGCCCATAAATGCTTCCCGGTATTGCATTAACAAGGGCGCATCATATTGCAACGACTCTACATGCCGGGCACTCCTGAGTAAGGTTTTCAATTGAACGGTCATCTTATCCAGGACCTGGTACTGGGGCATCACTTTTTTAGTGATCACAAAGGCAATTACCATGAACAGGATCAGGGCCGGGTAGAAATACAGTCCCGGCAGGTACCCTATCAGGTGCGCAGTTAAAGCAGATAAGGAAAGGATGGGAAAACCCCAACGCAGAGTGGACCAAACAGCCTTTCCCCTGAAACGGAACGCTGCCGCCAGCCACTCCTCCAACTTCAATTGGCTGTCGATCCTTATCTGTTCACTGGCACCAATAGCCTGTAGTTCATAAATGGCATCAGGGTGCAGGGATAAGGACCTTATGGCTTCCTGGCGGGAAAGAACCTCAGCTTCCATAGCAGGCTCCAGCAACCATTTGGCCAACAACTGCCGGCCCTGTTCCGATTGGGCGCGATTGATCAACTGGTAAACAGAATGGCGGCCAAACAGGTCAAGGTCGCGGGCATAGGCATGGTGTTCGGGTTGCCATTCGCTTCCATCATAACGATGTTGGAACCTGTGCAGCACCCATTCCTGTTCATCCTTATGGATGGCCAACAACTGCTGCAAGTGCAGGGCCCTGTCCTTTAACCGCAGGCTGATCACCACCAACCGCAGGAAGATGGCTAAAAACACTGCAAGTGATAGTGCCGCATATAGTTTATCAATTGGCCAAAGGCGGTAGAACAAATACGCAGTTCCGGCTGCCAGGACCAACCTTATCCAGGCGATCCGGCTTCTTTTCTTATTGAGGTGCTTAAGGTCTTTTTCCAGTTCAACAACCCGTTCCTTATGGAACGATAGCGGAGAGAAATTGATCATAGGCGAAAGGTAGAGGAATTTTGAAAGCGGGAAAAGGGGATGTTGACAATTGCATCGAACAACTGGTTATACGGTTGCGGATCAGGAAATTGACCAAAGGCCAATTAATAACCGCTGGAAAATATTCCTTACATTCATTGAGTCTAGTTGACTCAATAAACAGCACCTGTCTATCATGAAACTAATTGTCACTTTTATGGCTGCCTTAACGATGCATGGCGGCATGGCATTGGCCCAACCGCCCAAAGGATTCCCGGTACAGGCAACGGTTAAAAGCGGAACACTGGAAGGTGTCCATGGTATCAAAAGCAGCCTCAACATCTACCTGGGCATTCCCTATGCCGCTCCACCGCTAGGGGAATTAAGGTGGAAAGCCCCCCAGCCCCTGCCTAATTGGAAGGGAATACGTGAGGCGAAAAAATTCGGACCCGGACCTGTTCAGGCTGCCGTATTTGGGGACATGAATTTCCGGTCTGAAGGTTTTAACGAGGACTGCCTTTACCTGAATGTATGGAGCCCTGCTACCCGTCCCGAAGCTAAACTTCCCGTTCTGGTCTATTTCTATGGTGGTGGATTTGTGGCAGGTGACGGTTCCGAACCCCGCTACGATGGCGCCAGTATGGCCAGGAAAGGCATAGTGGTACTGACGGTGAATTACAGGCTGAACATCTTTGGTTTCCTCGCCCATCCGGATTTAAGCAAAGAGGCTTCTTACAAAGCATCCGGCAACTATGGACTACTCGACCAGCTGGCGGCCTGCAATGGGTGAAACAAAATATCAAAGCCTTTGGTGGAGATCCCAATAAGGTGACCATTGCAGGTGAATCAGCAGGTTCGATCTCTGTAAGTGCCCAAATGGCTTCCCCTCTTAGCAAGGGCCTTATTCATGGTGCCATTGGCGAGAGCGGTGCATCCATCTACCCCACCCTAGCACCGGTCAGCTTGCAGGAGGCAGAAAAGATCGGCAGCGAGTTCCTTAGTAAGGCCGGCGTGAAAAGCATCGCTGAACTCAGGAAGATGAGCACAGCGGAGATCTTCCATCTCTACCGGGAGTCCAAGCGCTTTGGCTTCCCACCAGTGATTGATGGTTATTTCCTACCCCGCTCACTTCCGGAGATTTTTGCCGCCCAACAACAAAGCCAGGTCCCCTTATTATTGGGCTGGAATTCTGCCGAGATCCCCGGCATGGCCTTTATGCAAGGCAAACCCTATACACCAGAAAACTTCATCAACCGCGTAAAAGCCGAGTACCCACAGGACCATGAGGAAGTACTGAAACTATACCAACATGCCAATGAGAAAGAAGTGGAATGGTCTGCCACCGACCTTGCATCTGACCGGTTCATCGTATACAGCACCTGGAAGTGGTTCGACCTGCACCGCAGGAACAGCAAACAACCTGTTTACCGGTACCTTTATTCCAAACTGCGTCCCCCATTGGTTGACCCCAACCTCGTACCCGGACTGGCAGGTGGAACTACCAGGAATGCACAACCGCAAATAAAGCAACCAGAACCGATCGGCGCACCACATGCCTGCGAGATCGAATATTGCATGGGTAACCTTTATTTGGTGAAGGAATACGCCTGGACAGCCGATGACTACAAAGTATCGGAGCAGATGCAGCAGTACTTTGCCAACTTCATTATTACCGGCAACCCCAACAGTAAAGACCTGGCCGAATGGCAAGCTGCCGAAGCCACTACAACTGAACCTCCTGTAATGATCATCGACACAGAATCAAAACTGATCAAAGCCAGGAATGATGCGCGGTTTGACTTTCACGACCGCTATTATGGAAAGCCTGTAAAGGCAGAAAGAAAGCCATGACAAACTTTGGTCAATAACCCTATCAAATAGAAAAGCCTGGCAACAACCAGGCTTTCCTATTTATCTACAATGCTTAAAAATATCCTTAGGTCAAGCTTATTTAAACAGTCGGAAGATATCCAGACCCAGTGCATAAGCCATCAATCCCAACAACAATACCATACCCACCATTTGGGCATATTCCATGAACTTCTCGCTTGGCTTGCGGCCTGAAACCATTTCGATGATGGTAAACACTGCATGGCCACCATCCAGTCCGGGAATGGGCAGCACGTTCATTAATGCCAACACAAGGGAGAAGAAGGCGGTGAGGCTCCAGAACAATTGCCAGTCCCAAACCGGGGCAAACATTTTACCGATACTGATCACACTACCCAGTGACTCATTGGTGTTCACCTTGCCACTGAAGATCAGCTTCAGCTGTAACCAGTATCCCTCCAATGTTTCCACGCTTTTTTTGAAACCTGCGGGAATAGCTTCCAGGAAACCATACCTGATCTCCTTAACCTCAAACTCATCCTTCACAGCGCTATTGTATACGCCAACGATACCACTTGCCGGAACGGCCAGGGCCATTTGTAAAGTGTCGGAGCCACGTTTTACGCTAAGGTTCACCTGCTTGCCTTTATTGGCTTGGATAGCCCGCCTGAACTCATGGAAATAGAGGGCTGATTTTTCATTTACGGCAAGGACCTTATCCCCTTTGCGGATACCGGCCTTAACAGCAGCACTGGTATCGGCCAGGCTATCTACCGCAAGGAAAGGCACACGCATATCTATGAAATTGATCGTCTTGAAATGGATCAGCTTGGCGGCAAAATCTTCCGGGATATTGATATTCACCTTCTGGCCATCGCGATCCACCTCCATGGTCTTTGCACCATTCAATAATACTTTCAGGGGGATCTTGTTGAACCGGTCAATATATTCCCCATCCACACTCAGCACTTTATCCCCATCACGCAATCCTATGCTCTGGGCAAGGGAGTCGGTAGCGATACCATACTTGAACTTATTGGTGGGAACATAATTTTCGCCCCAGTACCACAACATAGCGGCATAGATCAGGAAGCCAAGTACTAGGTTTACGGTCACGCCCCCCAGCATAATGATCAGTCGCTGCCAGGCTGGCTTGCTCCTGAACTCGTATGGCTGGGCCGGTTGTTTCATTTGCTCCTTGTCCATACTCTCATCGATCATGCCGGCGATCTTCACATAACCGCCAAAAGGCACCCAGCCCAGGCCGTATTCCGTTTCGCCTATCTTCTTTTTGAACAGGGAGAACCAGGGGTTGAAAAAGAGGTAGAATTTCTCCACCCGGCACTTGAACCAACGGGCAGGGAGAAAATGTCCCAATTCATGAAGGATGACAATAATGGAAAAGGATAAGATGAACTGACCTGCCTTTACGCCGGCTTCAGCCCAGTTGATTGCTAATAAACTCATATTACGATTCCGTCAGATACATTTAGGATAAAGACAAATATCTGCTAAAAACGCCTATCCGCATCATAAAATTTTATGAAAGAAAAGGCCATTCCCATTGAATTTGAAGGCTATAGCCATTTGGGGTGACCTATAGGAATATTTTTTCCTCCTGCATGGTGCAACGCTACCCTATCGCTGCCTGTCAAGCTCCCTAAAATCCAGTATGAAAAAGTTATTGGCGGCATTGGTTGTTTTCACCAGCCTGACGGGATGCCTTAAAACTGTAGAGAATAAGACAGGAAGGGTTTTGGTTCCCCTGCAGATCACCGGTGCCCAGACACCAGCCGAGACCGTTCCCGGCAGCAGGATCAATGCCAGGGTAAGTGTAAAGGGATCGAACAAATGTTATGAATTTGTAGGTTTTGATGTCCGCAGCAATGTCCAGAACACCTATGACATCAGGGCATATGGCAGCTACCCTGCCGATACCAGCAACCTGAATTGCGGGACAGGACTATTCCAGCTGGATACAGCCTTCTCATTGCCTTTGTACATGGAAGGTAAATACGTGATTCGCTATTATAACGATATGACCTTGTTGAAGGCAGATACAGTTACTGTAAGAAATTGATCATTGTTTGGAAAACGTTCCTTCGGGAACAGTTTTGGCGAGCTGGCATGTGTGTCCCGCCAGAACATGAGACGGCACTGCTCACAGTGCCGTATTTTTTCCTACCCCACAGGAATATGGCTAATGGGTTTTGGATAATTTATCCTCCACCCGTAGATGAAAATAAAAATCCTACTTTATCCCTGCCTCCCTGTTCCATTTACGCCAATGATATCGGTAGAACCAACCTCTATACTTTCCATTTTCCTTTAATTGGTCAAGGGCATTGCCCAACAAGTCCAGTGACTCGCTCACACAGGCAGCAGATGCCTTTCTCAGGATAGCCCGGTCTGTATCACCCTCTTTTGACCTTTCATGAAATTCAACCCAACGATCTTCGAGTGGGTAGAACAGGTTATGGGCCAGTTCATGGGCATGGGTATACTGGCAAAGCGCCTTGCGGTGCCATCGCTCCCATTGCCACCAATAGCTTTGATCGGCCCTTGCAGATGGCAACCTGAAGTTCTTCCCATCCAACACATCATCATCAAAGTAAAATGGCTTGAACACACTCAGGCAGGGTGCGGAACTTCCTGTTGCCCAGATGGAGGGTTGCGCATCTTTCCTTAATACAGTTACCATGGAGCCCGTGGTTTGGGAAGGGGTCAATAAACCCGTGGCATGCAGGCATAGGCTATCCATCCTGCCATCAGAGGGATCAAAACCATGGTCCACCGCATGGCTCCTTAATACCTTGAAAGCATCCTGTAAGCCTGCCGTACCCTGCAAACTTCCAAGGTGCATCATGCTGCATTCGCGACGTTTAACGGCCATGGACAACCGACTCATTAAGGGGGCGGAAAATGCATCGGCAAAGCTGAAATCCTTCATTCCCTTAGACCATCCTTTTTTGCCAGCAAAATCTATTGCGCCATCGCTGATACCATCCCACTCGTGGGTAATACTGAGGCGGTTGGAAATGGCATAATAGGACCTCAATTTGCGATATACCCAGAATCGGCCCGCCGTTTCCAATACATAGGCTTCGCGGGGATCAGCTATGATGAAACTATTGTGGTAAAAAAAATTACGGTTGGTATATCCCCCACAGGCATCCTGGCCATAACTTTCCACCAACCTGCAGATATGGCGGAGTGCCGCTTCCGCCGATCTGGAGGTTTCCAGTGCCAGCCTGATCAAATCCATACCTGTCAGGCCATCGTTCTTCCTGGCAATGGGCATCCTCGTGAATACCGCTTCGTTGCCGATCACCACCTGGTTCTCATTGATCCCCATTTCCGCCCCCCACATCTGGAAGGGTTTACTAAGGATCACTTCAAATATTTCTCGGTTATGCGGAACCGTTATATAGGTCGCTTTGACCTCATCGGTATCCCTGAACTGCCGGGGATAGCGAACCAGGTGTTGCGCCTCATTAGGCTCCCGGTCCGAGTTCTTGGCAAATATGGCCTGCCCATCACGGGTAAGATGGGGTGGGATATAAAAGGTATCACACATTGCTGTAAGATACTGCGTAGTTGGGAGTCTTGGAAAGCCCGGAATGGGATTGGATTCAACTTGTCAGCCTGGTCCCCTACAAATGGATCAGGGAAGCAGCATATTCCCTGGCCTCTGCATCGCTGTCGAAATACTCGTCCAGGGTTGGGTGTTCGATGAACCTTACCTTTCCCATGGTCCGCTCGATCACTTCGGTCATGTCCAGGAATCCAACGCGGTTGCGCAGGAAGGCAAAGACGGCGATCTCATTCGCTGCATTCAGGACGCAGGGGAGGTTTCCACCTTTGAACAATGCATCTGTGGCTAAAGCCAGGTTACGGAAGGTCTTTACATCGGGTTCCTCGAATGTGAGGGTATTGGGCTTACGGAAATCGTAACGGGGAAACTGGTTGGGTATGCGCTGCGGGAAGGCCATGGCATACTGGATCGGCAACTTCATATCGGGCAATCCCATCTGCGCCTTGATGCTGCCATCCTCAAACTGTACCATGCTATGGATGATGCTCTGCGGGTGAATGACCACCTGCACCTGCTCCGGCTTGAGGTTGAAGAGCCACTTGGCTTCGATCATCTCCAAACCCTTGTTCATGAGGGTGGCCGAATCAATGGTGATCTTCGCACCCATGCTCCAGTTGGGATGCTGCAAAGCATGATCGCGCTTCACATTCACCAAAAAATTGGGTTTTTTGCCCAGGAATGGTCCACCCGATGCTGTCAGGATGATCTTGTTGATTGGGTTCAGGTTCTCCCCTACCAGGCATTGGAAAATGGCAGAATGCTCGCTATCAACGGGGATGATGGGGACACGTTTCTCCACGGCTTTCTTCATCACGATATCCCCTGCCACCACCAGGGTCTCCTTATTGGCCAGGGCAACAGGCTTCCCCTGCTCTACGGCTTGTAGGGTGGGCTTTAGGCCGGCAAAGCCTACGATGGCGGCCAGCATCAGGTCATAGCAATCAAGGGCAGCCACTTCTTCAAGGGCCTTCTCGCCGGCAAACACCTTGGTATCGGTTGATGCAAGGGCATCCTTAACCTTCTTATACTTCGATTCATCGCCAATCACTACGATATTGGGCTTGAACTGCAGGGCCTGGCTGATCAGCAGTTCGTCGTTCTGCTGGGCCGTCAGGACCTCCGCTGAAAAAAGCTGGGGATTGGCAGCAATCACTTCCAAAGCCTGGGTACCTATGGACCCGGTCGATCCGAATATAGCAATGCGTTTCTGCATGTTTTCTCTGTTAACTTTCCTGCCCCGGTTGGGCGGGGACATGGAGAGGAAACGGCAAATTAACGCAATAATTGCTGTGTTGCGGCATTTACTTCCTGAAAATTAAACCCGGATAGAACCGCTTCCATGGCCTTTTTCACCTCGGCAGTACAGAGGTTTCCGATACTGCCTTCATGAGTGTGGCTGACCCGGGCATCATAGGTATAGGCCCCTTCTTCAATGGCCAAGCCTACCTGCTTATAGGCATCGCGGAAGGGGATCCCCTGCAATACCAGCTTGTTCACCTCTTCCACACTGAAGAGGTACTGGTATTTGGGATCTGCCAGGATATCCTTCCGGATGGAAATATTGCTTAACATCAACCCGGCCATTTGCAGACAATCCTTCAACACCCCAAAGGCCGGGAATAAATGCTCCTTCAGGAGTTGCAGGTCACGATGGTATCCTGATGGAAGGTTGGTGGTCATCATCATGATCTCATTGGGAAGGGCCTTTATCCGGTTACAGTGTGAACGGATCAGCTCGAACACATCAGGGTTCTTTTTATGGGGCATGATACTGCTGCCGGTGGTCAGTTCCGGCGGGAAAGAAATGAAACCAAAATTCTGGTTGAGGTAAAGGCAAGCATCCATCGACAGTCGGCCAAGGGTATCGGCCAGGTTGGCCATGGCCATGGCAACGATCCGTTCTGCCTTACCCCTTCCCATTTGCGCATACACGACATTATAATTCAGGTCGGCAAACCCCAGCAACCGGGTGGTACGGGTCCTGTTGATGGGGAAGGAAGAACCATAACCTGCCGCAGATCCCAAAGGATTCTTGTTCACCACCTGGTAGGCAGCCTGAAGGGTCTGGAGGTCATCGACCAGGCTTTCCGCATAGGCCCCGAACCAAAGGCCAAAGGAAGAAGGCATGGCCAATTGCAAATGGGTATAACCGGGCAACAAATGATCCTTGTATTGCTCGCTCTGCTCCTGCAGCAATTGGAAGAAGGGCAAAACTGCTTCTACCAGCGATTGCAGTTCATCGCGCAGGAAGAGTTTGAGGTCTACCAGCACCTGATCATTACGGCTCCTGGCACTATGGATCTTCTTCCCAGTATCGCCGAGTGAACGGGTGAGCAGGAACTCCACCTGGGAATGCACATCTTCCACCCCGGGCTCAATACGAAACTCACCGGCCTCGATACTACCGTAGATCTTCTTTAGCGCTGCCAGCAGCTCTGCCACTTCAGGGGCAGTCAGCAGGCCTACTTCACCCAGCATGATGGCATGGGCCATATTGCCCAACACATCCTGCCTGGCCATCATCTCGTCAAACTCACGATCCCGCCCAACCGTAAATTTCTCCACTTCCGCCAGTGACTGGGTGTTCTTTTGCCAGAGTTTCATGGTTGTAAATATTTCAATAGGTGTATGAGTATGTTTCTAGTATTGTTTTAATATCCCCCTGGTAGGGCCACGAAGCCTCTAAGACACTAATTTGCACAAAGGCGTCTTTGTGACTCCTTCGTGCCTTAGCGCCTTAGTGGCCTCTAACCTCATCGGGCGCAGCTAAATAGGCCTCTTATGGGGTTAACTTGTTATCCATTATCCTTCCCCAAAGACCCGGCCTATCAATTCAATGTATTCCTTTATCCCCTGCTTTACTTCCTCCACAAATATGTATTCATCTGCGGAATGGCTCCTGGCGCTATCGCCGGGTCCGCACTTCAAAGCGGGGAAAGGCATCAGCGCCTTATCTGAACAGGTGGGCGACCCATAGGTCTTCTTGCCCATCGCCAAACCGGCCTTCACCAGCGGGTGCTCATTGACAATACCCGTGGCCCGCATCCGCATGCTCCGCGGCTTCACCTCGGCAAATACATTCTGCCGAACGGCCTCTATTATCTCTTCATGGGTATAGGCATCTGTCACCCTGATATCCACGGTAAAATTGCAGGTGGCGGGAACTACATTATGCGCCTTGTTCTCGGTTTGGATCACCGTCACATTCATCTTCACCGACCCAAGTGTCTCTGAAACCTTTGCAAACCGATGGGTACGGAACCATTCTATATCCTGCATGGCTTTATAGATGGCATTCTCCCCTTCTTCCCTTGCGGCATGACCAGCCTTCCCATGCGCCACGCAATCCAGGACCAGCAATCCTTTCTCCGCTACCGCCAACTGCATTTGCGTTGGCTCACCCACAATGGCCGACCAATGGTGGAAGCGAACCTGTTGAGGCCTTGCGGCCACCCCTGTTGCTTCCAGGAAGGTTTCATGCTTGAGCAAACCTTCGATCCCATTCAAACCGGATATCTCTTCTTCAGCCGTTGCCGCCAACACCAGGTTATAGGGAAGGGATGGCTTATCGAAGAAATTAAGGAAACAGGCAATCAGGGCCACCAGCGGTCCTCCCGCATCATTGCTTCCCAGTCCATACAGCCGCCCGTCTTCAATGACTGGCTGGAAAGGATCCCTGTTGTATTGGGGATTGGGCTTTACCGTATCATGGTGGGAGTTCAGCAGGATCACCGGTTTATGCGGGTCGAAATGCCGGTTCAGAGCCCAGACATTATTCAGGTAGCGGTTAGCCTCTAAACCTTTTGATAAGAGGTAGTCCTGTATGCAGGTTGCAGTCTTATCCTCTTCCTTACTGAATGAGGGGATTGCGACCAGGGACAGCAATAAACCAATAGCCTCTTCCTGTAATTGTTCCATGCTCATGCGGTTATTAATGTTCCGGTGGTTGATTCCGTGGTATTCTGCAACAGGTCATCTGCATGCCCGATCAGCACTTCCTTCACACCAGCGTCAATGGCTGCAAAGGCATTGTCCAACTTGGGCAAAATACCTGCAAATAATTTCTGTCCTGTTTTAAGGCTGGCATACGATACCTTATCTATCTTCCTGATAACGGAACCATCATCTTCAACGGATTCCAATACACCTTTCTTTTCAAAACAATAGATAAGCCTTACCGGCTCATGCTTTGACAAGGCAATTGCCAGAGCGGAAGCAATGGTATCGGCATTGGTATTGAGCATATTCCCCATGCCATCATGGGTAAGGGGGGCTACTACCGGTACCATGCCCTGCTCTATTAAGTTATACCATTTTGCTGATGGAATGAGGTTGGTATCAATATCACCCACAAAGCCATAGTCGATGGTCTTTACCGGCCTTTTATGTGCGGGTACCAGGTTGCCATCCGCACCGGTAAGGCCAATGGCATCGGTTCCCAGGGACTGTAATTGGGCAACGATCTGTTTATTCACCAATCCCCCATACACCATGGTCACCAGGTCAATGGTACCGGCATCGGTAATCCGGCGGCCGTCAACATACTGGGATACGATCCCTAACTTGTCGCCGATACGGGTTGCGATCTTGCCGCCACCATGTACCAACAGCTTTTTTCCTTCCACTTGTGAGAAGGCCTGGAGGAAACTGCGGAGGGAGGGTTCCGCATCAATTACATTACCGCCTATTTTGATAACGTAGATCATAATTCGATATTTTTTTGCCACGAAGGCACTAAGGCACGAATAGGCACGAAGGCGTTATGGGTAAGATGGATTTAGATAACCAATTAAACTCTTACCTCTTAATGGAACTGCGCAGGATCTCTGCCAGTACGGCTTGTGCAGCCCAGACGCGATTGGAGGCTTCACGGGTCACCAGGCTGTTGGGGCCATCCAGGATCTCATCGCTCAGTTCAACATTCCTCCTTACCGGCAGGCAGTGCATCACCTTCGCATTATTGGTCAGTTGCAGTTTAGCATTGTTAAGCATCCAGGCTTCATCGGTACACAATACCTTTCCATAGTCTGAATAGGCACTCCAGTTCTTCACGTATACAAAATCCGAATCCTTCAATGCCATCTCCTGGTCATGCATAATGGTTGCACCATTGGTGAACCGGGTGTCCAACTCGTATCCTTCAGGATGGGTCACCACAAAATCAGCCTGCCCCCAGGCATTCACCCATTGCGCAAAACTATTGGCCACGCATTGGGGAAGTGCTTTTACATGCGGCGCCCATGTCAATACCACTTTGGGCTTCTTCCCTGGCGGAAGGGCAGGCAGGGCCTCCGTCATGGTGATGATATCGGTCAGGCTTTGCAGCGGATGAAGGGTGGCACTCTCGAGGCTCACGACAGGAATGCCTGCATATTTTACGAATTGCCTGATATAGGCTTCACTATAGTCTTCTTCCCTGCTCTTCAGAGAAGGGAAGGTCCGGATGGCGAGGATATCGAAATAATTGCCCATTACAGGGGCCGCATCCTTAACATGCTCAACAGTAGTGCCATTCATGATGGCGCCTTCTGCGAATTCCAGCGCCCAGCCTTCGCTTCCAACATTAAATACAATGGCTTCCATCCCCAGGTTCTGTGCAGCCACCTGAGTACTCAAGCGGGTCCGCATACTGGGATTAAGGAAGAGCAGACCGATCCGCTTGCTCCTGCCCAGTTCACGATCCCTGTAGGGATCAGCTTTATAGGCCAGCGCCTGCTGCACCAGGAGGTCAATATTGCTTACATCATCAACGGAAAGAAACTGTTGCATCGCTTGTTGGGTTGGGTGTTGGTATCGAATCCGATTTTCGGTTGTCCTATAATGTTAGTTAGCTGATCGGCCATCATGCCAATTCAGATCGCATGGCCTCCAGGAAACGATCGGCCTCTTCCCTGGACAGAGCCAGCGAAGGCAACAGCCTGATCACGTTGGGCTTGGCCTCACCTGTGAAGATCTTATGCTTTACAAGCAGGTTCTTCCTGAGGTCCTTCTGGGATTCCGGCACATCAAAGCCGATCATTAATCCCCGTCCACGGATATTGCTGATATGGGGTAAACTGCTTAACTCTTCCATCAGGTATTTGCCGGTGAGGGCGGCTTCAAACATCAGGCCTTCCTTCTCCATTACTTCCAACACCCCCAGTGCAGCAGCACAGGCCAGGTGGTTGCCGCCGAAGGTTGTACCCAGCATGCCATGCTTAGGCTGGATATGCGGCGCAATAGAGATTCCCGCAACCGGGAATCCATTGCCCATTCCCTTAGCCATGCTGTAAATATCTGCATCGGCACCGGCATGGTCATGTGCGTAGAACTTTCCGCTTCTCCCATATCCACACTGTACGGCATCTGCGATATAGACGGCACCATACTCATCACAACACATGCGGATGGCCTGCAGGAAGGCATCGCTGGCAACATTGATGCCACCAACACCCTGGATACCCTCAACGATCACTGCCGCAATATCTGCACCCTGCGCCTTAAAGCAGGCACGGAGGGCATCCACATCATTGAAGGGAAGGAAGATGATATTAGTGGTCTGGTTGACAGGCGCCACAATAGCAGGATTGTCAGTTGCAGCTACTGCCAGCGAAGTGCGGCCATGGAAGGATTTCCTGAAGGCAATGACCTTCTTCCTACCGGTATGGAAAGATGCCAGTTTCATGGCATTCTCATTGGCCTCTGCCCCGGAATTACAAAGAAACAATTGGTAATTAGCCTTGCCGGACAGCTTGCCGAGCTTCTCTGCCAATTCCACCTGCAAAGGGATCTTGATTGAATTGGAGTAGAAGGCGATCTGGTGCAACTGCGCTTCTAAGCGGTGTACCCAGTGGGGATGGGTATGACCGATAGAAATAACGGCATGGCCACCATACATATCCAGGTATTCATTTCCTTTTTCATCCCAAACCTTTGAGCCCAGGGCCCTGGTGATGGTGATATCATTCAGCGGGTATACGTCGAAGAGTTTCATGCTTGGTTGTTTTACTATCCACATGCTGCCATCTTGGTACCAGCAACAGGATAGACAGGTTAGTTACTTGACTTTAAAATGCAGCAGCCTTCAATTTCAATCCAAGGCTTTCATCAAGGCCCATCATCAGGTTCATATTCTGTACTGCCTGTCCACTGGCTCCTTTCAGCAGGTTGTCAATCGCCGAATGGATCACCAGCTTGGCTCCCACCTTCTCTACCTGCACCACACACTTATTGGTATTGACCACCTGTTTCAGGAAGATGGCATCATCACAAAACACGGTAAAGGGATGTTCTTGGTAATATTCCTGGTACAACTCATCTATCGTTGACTTGGGCAGGTCACAATGGACGGTTGAACTGATGAATATGCCCCTGGTAAAATCTCCACGCCAGGGTACGAAGCTGATATCTATGTCGCTATCCCCCTGCAGTTGCAGGAGCGACTGGCCGATCTCGCCTAGGTGCTGGTGGGTAAGGGTCTTGTAGGCCTGGATATTATTGGCCCTCCAACTGAAATGCGAAGTGGTGCTCAAGCCCTGCCCTGCACCCGTGGAGCCTGTAATACCGGTTGTATAGATCTCATCCAGCAAACCGGCCTTGGCCAATGGCAGTAGCCCTAATTGGATGGCTGTTGCAAAACAACCGGGGTTGGCAATATTACTGGCTTGCCTGATCTCTTCCCGCTGCAATTCCGGAAGGCCGTAGACGAACTGGCGATCGCCAATGGAAGATTGGTGCTGCAGGCGAAAGTCATTCGAGAGGTCGATCACCTTTACATGGGAAGCTACAGGCTGGGCTTCCATGAACTTACGCGCTTCGCCATGACCGGTACACAAGAAGAGCACATCAATGGCATCACTGTACTGGTCAGTGAATACAAGGTTGGCTTCATCGACAAGGTCCTGGTGCACTTTGTACACAGGATTACCGGCATTGCTTTTACTATGGATATAGGCGAGTTCCACTGCAGGATGATTGACCAGTACCCTGATCAGTTCACCTCCGGTGTAACCGGCACCTCCTATTATTCCTGCTTTGATCATAGTTTAATTTTTACTCCGCAGCATTTAACTGCTGTACTGACTTCCATAACCAGCCTGTTCGGTGTGGCATACGCTGAATGATTCATGAATGGGTCAGGACTCCTTTTTGTTCACAGCCTGCCAGATAGCGGTCTGGTTGCCAAATATCTTACTGAAACCCCTCACGTCTTCGCCGGTGAATCCGGTGTTCATCTCCCCATATTTGCCAAACTTTGAAGACATCAGGTCGAATGCAGATTCGATACCGATCACACTAAAGCGATAAGGCATCAACTGCACATATACATCACCGGTCACATTCTGCTGTGACTGTTCAAAATAAGCTTCAATATCACGCATCACGGGGTCGAGGATCTGGCCTTCATGCAACCAGTTACCGTAAAACTGTGCCAGTTGGTCCTTCCAGTTCAATTGCCATTTGGTGAGAACGTGTTTCTCCAATGCATGGTGGGCCTTCAGGATCACCATGGGTGCTGCTGCTTCAAAACCCACCCTGCCCTTGATGCCAATAATAGTATCTCCTACATGGATATCGCGACCAATACCATAAGGTCCCGCAATAGCTTGCAGGTATTGGATGGCTTCAGATGGATGGTCAAAGGTTTTATCATTCACCGCAGTCAGTTCGCCTTTCTCGAAGTGCAGCTTTACCTCTTCCTCACCTGTTTTGGTCACCTGGGTAGGCCAGGCTGACTCAGGCAACATGCCCTTTGAGGAAAGGGTTTCCCTTCCGCCAACGCTGGTTCCCCAAAGTCCCTTGTTGATGGAGTACATTGCCTTTTCAACATTCATGTCCACCCCTTTTTTCTTCAGGTACCCGATCTCTTCTTCCCTGCTGAGTTTAAGGTCACGGATCGGTGTAATGATCTCGACCCCTGGGATCATGATATGGAAGATCATATCAAATCGCACCTGGTCATTACCGGCACCGGTACTGCCATGGGCAACGGCATCAGCGCCAAGTGCCCGGACATGTTCTGCGATATGCAGGGCCTGGCTCAAACGCTCAGCACTTACGCTTAGCGGGTAAGTATTATTCTTCAAAACATTACCATAGATGAGGTAACGGATGATCCTGTCGTAATATCCTTTTACCGCATTAACGGTGGTATGGCTCTTTACTCCGAGGGCATAGGCATGGGCCTCGATCCTGGACAGCTCTTCAGCACTGAAGCCGCCTGTATTCACAATAATGGAATGCACTTCATACCCTTTGTCTTCACTAAGGTACTTCACGCAGAAGGTGGTATCCAGTCCACCGCTGAATCCGAGAACAACTTTCCTTGACATGTTTGGCTATGGTTCGTTTAAAGGTTAAAGAAGTAGTTGAACAGCGAGAACATTTTCTTCTTCTCTACTGCGGCGCCGCCTGGCTTCTTTGAACTCTCCTTTTTAAGGAAGTTCTTGATAAACCTCGACTGTTTGATGCGCATCAACCTTTCATAGGCTTTAGAGTGTTGCTTGAATTCAGCTGCGGTCTCTGATGGCTCATAATGGTCCTTGGGATCATAGAGCATGGCAGTGCATAGGCAATTCTTCCTGTCCTTACTCATCAGGATATCATAATTCACGCAGCTCTTGCATCCTGCCCAGAAGGCTTCATCCTGCGTCAGCTCAGAGTAGGTCACCGGCTCATAACCCAGGTCGGAATTGATCTTCATCACCGCAAGTCCGGTAGTGAGGCCAAAGATCTTGGCTTCAGGATACTTTTCCCTGCTGAGTTCGAAAATGCGCTGCTTGATTCGCTTGGCCACGCCACTTTTGCGAAAGGCCGGGGAAACGATCAGCCCGGAATTGGCCACATACTCACCATGGCTCCAGGTTTCTATATAGCAGAAACCTACCCATGTACCATCTTCGGTATGTGCAATAACAGACTTGCCTTCCCGCATCTTTTCTTCAATGTATTGCGGCGAACGCTTGGCAATACCGGTTCCACGGGCCTTGGCAGAAGCTTCCATCTCATCGGTAATGATGGATGCGAAATGGACATCGTCGGGTGTTGCAACCCTAACGACAATGGATTGATTTTCCAACTGGCAATAAATTAAGGATCAGTAAAAGGAAATTGCTAATACCTGGACTGCAGGCTCAGTAACTCGGGGGCTTTTTTCACTGATAGGGGCCTTTGCAAAGGGCTCGTCCTATCAGCAACCACGTCGAGGTCGCGGAAGGAAACTAAAAGCAGCATCCAGGGAGAAGATCACCCTGATGGAACTGAAATGATATTGATATGTATTCGCTGCTTTCAAGTTCTGGTTGAATGACTTTTAAGGAAGTCGACGCAAAAGTATACGTTTTTCAGGAAAATGAGCCAAAATTTTTTATGCCTCATTTTAAAAGGCCGGCTGGATCGATCCCTATGATCATCCGGCCGGCCTTTAGGTTAGTTTATCCAGGGCTGCAGGGCATCTGCCAGCTTCCGGTCGTTGCTCAGGCGAGGAACCTTGTTCTGCCCACCCAACTTCCCGATGCTTTTCATGTACTCAATGAACCCGTTCCGCTGCACCACGCTGATCTTAAGGGGCAATAATATATTACCGGTGATCAGGTCATCGTAGTAGATGTTCTTTTCCCTGAGGTTGGCATCCACCCTCGAGGCAAAGGCCTCCAGGTTGTCGGGCGCCTTCTCGAATTCAATGAACCACTCGTGATAGGACTTGCCAGCCCCCTGGCTGATCATTGGCGCTACGGTAAACTCGGTGATCTGCAACCTTTCTTCCTTTGCAGCCTTCATCAGGCTGTATTCCACTTCTTCCCCGATCACGTGTTCGCCAAATGCCGAGATAAAATGCTTGGTACGGCCGGATACCACAATACGATAAGGGTTGGTGGACACAAACTTCACGGTGTCCCCTATGTTATATCCCCACAGACCGGCATTGCTGTTGATGATCAGGGCATAGTTCTCCCCGACCTTCACATCCTTCAGGGACAGCCTGGTTGGGTTTTCATTGAAGATCTCATTGGCGGGAACGAATTCAAAGAATATCCCGCTATTGGTATTCAGCAGCAGCCCTTCTGCGTGTTGGGAATCCTGGAAGGCGAAGAACCCTTCCGATGCTGGAAAGGTTTCAATAGCCGCGATCGGTCTTCCGATGCTTTCGAAAAGCCTGGACTTGTAGGGTGAAAAGTTCACACCCCCATGTACCAACACGCTGAAATTGGGAAATACATCCTTGATCCTCTTGCCACTTATATCCATCAGGCGGTCGAAATACATCTGCATCCATGGTGGGATCCCGCTGATCAGGGTCATATTCCTGTTAATGGTCTCCCCAACGATCTTATCCAGTTTGGTCTCCCAATCTTCAATACAGTTGGTCTCGTAGGAAGGCAACTGGTTCTTCCTGAGGTAACTGGGGATGTGATGGTTCACGATCCCGCTCAAACGGCCTGTGGGTATTCCACCCACCCTTTCCAGTTCAGGGGAACCGGAAAGGAAGATCATATTGCCATCGGCAAAGGCAGTATTCCCGCTTTCCGCCATATAGCAGAGCAGCGCATTCCGGGCCGTATTGATATGGTTGGGGATGGAATCCTTGGTAATCGGAATGTATTTCACCCCTGAGGTGGTACCGGAAGTTTTCGCAAAATAGATGGGCTTACCCTTCCATAATATATTATGCTTGCCTTCCTTGACCAGCTCGATATAGGGCTTGTACTGCTCGTAATCCCGGATGGGGATAGCCTGGGTGAACTGCTCATGGCCGGAAACCTCGGCCAGGTGGTGGTCCTTACCGAACTGGGTGCCGGCACCTGTCTTGACCAGTTCGCGGAAAATCGCTTCCTGGTCGGCCACGGCGTTCTGCATGGACCTTTTTACCTGCTTGTATACATAGGAAGCGAAAGGCTTCGCTAAAAAAGACTTGAATTTCATAGTGCAATGGGGGCTGGGAACAAATTTAGGGGGGATAAGGCAGCCCTGTCTTAAATTTGCGGTAAATATTTCTGAAAATCTGTTTGATGAAACGGATTTTACCCTTACCTTTGCACTCCTAATTTTGGTAAGTTATGTTTGCAGTTGTTAAAATAGCCGGTCAGCAATTCAAGGTTCAGAAGGACCAGACTTTGTATGTTCCCCAATTGGCAGGTAACGCCGGCGATAAGGTAGAGTTTCCAGAAGTATTGCTGGTGGATAACAACGGAACCCTCACTGCTGGTGATGCGGTTAAGGCTACAGTTAAGGCCGAGATCGTTGACCATCTGCAGGGTGACAAAGTGATCGCCTTTAAAATGAAAAGGAGGAAAGGTTTCCGTAAGAAGATCGGACACCGCGCTCACTACACCAAAATCAAGATCAACGAAATCGCTTAATCGCATTAAAACTTATACGTCATGGCACACAAAAAAGGTGAAGGTAGTGTAAAGAACGGACGCGACTCACAAAGCAAGCGCCTGGGTGTAAAGATCTATGGTGGTCAGCCCGCTATTTCCGGTAACATCATCGTTCGTCAGCGTGGTACTTCCTACCATCCTGGTAAGAACGTAGGTGTTGGAAGGGATTTCACACTGTTCGCTCTGGCTGATGGTGTGGTTGAATTCCGCAAGACCAGGGAAAACAAGACCATCGTTTCTATCAACCCGGTTGAAGTTTCTGCTTAATCATTTTCGATTAAAAAAGCAAGAAAATTTTTGCAGTTCCAGATTAGTTTATATTTTTACGTCAAGTAAACCCATTTACTAATCATTAAATTCTAAAAAAATGGCAACTGCAAAAAAAGCGGCTCCAAAGAAAGCTGCTGCAAAAAAAGCTGTAAAGAAAGCTGCTCCTAAGAAAGCTGCTGCAAAGAAGGCCGCTCCTAAGAAGGCTGCAAAGAAAGCCGCTCCTAAAAAGGCTGCTGCTAAGAAAGCTGCTCCTAAGAAGGCTGCTGCTAAGAAAGCTGCTCCTAAGAAGGCCGCTAAGAAAGCTGCTCCTAAGAAAGCCGCTAAGAAAGCTTAAGGAAATAGCTTCCGATATTGAAAAGTCCCGGTTCAGCCGGGACTTTTCTTTTTCATTCCCCTCCTGCTAATAAAGAAGACCAACCATCACCGCTTCCTTTCACGAATTACCAGCTAAAACCCTGTTCTTCTGTACCTTCGGGTTTCCTGCCCAAGTGGCAACAAGAAGATTATGGATAATTACGCAATAGCTGACCAATTCTCCCTCCTATCCAAACTGATGGATATCCACGGGGAAAATTCATTCAAGGCAAAATCATACGCTACCGCGGCCTTTAACATTGAAAAACTGCCGCTTCAATTGTCTGATACCCCCAGGGAAAAGATCGCCGGCATGAAAGGGATTGGCGACTCTTCCGCGAAAAAGATCATGGAACTATTGGACACGGGTAAGCTCCAGGTATTGGTTGACCTGGTTGCACAAACCCCACCCGGTGTGCTGGAGATGCTCAACATCAAAGGACTTGGCCCCAAGAAGATCGCCACCATCTGGAAAGAGATGGGTATCGAATCATTGGGTGAACTCCTGTATGCCTGTAATGAGAACAGGTTGCTGATGTACAAAGGTTTTGGGGAAAAGACCCAGGAGAGTGTAAAACAGTCCATCAATTTCTACCTGCACAATAAAGGACATTTCCTTTTTGCAGAGATTGAAAGCTATGCCAACCAGGTACTGGCAGCCATCAGCAAACAGTTCCCTGACCACCACCATCAACTGGCGGGTGAGATCAGGCGACAGGCCAACACCATCACCGCCCTACAACTCATAACAACCACCCCCCTGGCAACCTTAGAACAGTTCCTGCAGCAACAAAACTTCAGTTGCGCCACAACCCCCGCTAATGAATTGGAAGCAACAGGACCTGAAGGGGCACGAATGGTATTCATTGGCACAAGCAAGGATAAATTCGTTACCGACAGCTTTACGAGTAGCTGCAGCAGGGAATTTCTGGACCAACTGAAAGCACGTACCGGCTTTGATGATAACAGGGAATACCCTGACGAGGGAAGCATTTTCGAAACCCTTGGCCTGCCCTTCATTCCTGACTATCAACGGGACCTACCTGCCCTTCTGGATAAGGCCATTGCCAATTCCCTGCCTGAGCCAATAATGGTGCAGGACATCAGGGGCATCATCCATAGTCATAGCAACTGGAGCGATGGATTGCATACCATTGAGGAAATGGCCAAAGGCTGTATCAGCAAAGGCTATGAATACCTGGTGATCAGTGACCACAGCAGGTCCGCAGGTTATGCTAACGGACTTTCGGTTGAGCGCATCCGGGAGCAACATGCCTATATTGATGAATTGAATGCAAGGCTGGAACCTTTTAAGATCTTCAAAAGCATTGAGTGTGATATCCTGGGCGATGGCTCACTCGATTATCCCGATGATGTCTTGGCAGGCTTTGACCTCGTTATCGCTTCTGTACACAGCAACCTGAAAATGACCGCTGAAAAGGCCATGCAGCGCTTGCTCAGGGCCATTGAACACCCCGCAACCACAATTCTGGGCCATATGACCGGGAGGTTATTGTTAAGCCGCCCGGGCTATCCTATTGACCATGAACAGGTGATCGACGCCTGTGTAAAGCATAAGGTGGTCCTTGAGATCAATGCCCACCCGCGAAGACTCGATATTGATTATAGCTGGATCCCATATGCCATGGAAAAAGGGGCCCTTCTTTCCATTAATCCAGATGCCCACCAGGTGGAAGGATTTGATGATGTGCGCTACGGCGTGATCAGCGCCAGGAAGGGCGGCCTGACAGCAGCCAGCAACCTCAGCAGCTTCAACCTTGCCGCATTCGAAACATTCCTGTCTGCCAACAGGAAGATCTGACCTGTATTGTTCTTTACATAACTGTAAAGGGAGGCTATTTTAAACAGCCTCCCTTTTATATATTCATTCTCTATTCAAGACACCTGCTCTATCGGCAATTCAACATAGAAGGTAGTCCCTTTGCCTTCATTCGTTTCAAACCAGATGCGCCCATGGGCCTGTTCTACGATTCCTTTACACATCGCCAGGCCTAGTCCGGTACCGGAGGTCTTGGTAGTGAAATTGGGTGTAAAGATCCTGGACTGTGTTGCTTCGGGGATACCGCTTCCGTTATCACTCACTTTCACTACGATAACAAGATCCCTTAACTCCTCTTCAACCGTAACTACACAATGTTCCAAGCCTTGTGTTGCCTCAACCGCATTTTGCAGCAGGTTGGTGAAGAGGCGGTTGATCTGTGTCTTATCCGCATTCAGCATTACCTGGCGGTGGACAGGCTTCCAGCTGAACTCCAATTGCTCATTCGATTCATAGAGATGCGACAATGAATACAGCACATCATGGAGGTCGAATCGTTCGATCCTGGCATTGCTGATATTTGCGAACTGCGAAAACTCGGATGCGATCTTGGACAGGTGATCGATCTGTTCCACCAGGGTCCGCGCCACATTGGAAGTAAGTTGCTTCACATCACCTGTATTGCTGTCGATTGCCTTTTGCAAGTATTGTATGCTGAGCTTCATTGGGGTCAGCGGGTTCTTGATCTCATGCGCCACCTGCCGGGCCATTTCCCGCCAGGCCCCTTCCCTTTCACTCTTGGCCAGTGCAACGGCACTCTCCTCCAGCTTGTTTACCATCTTATTATATTCCTTCACCAGTTCTCCGATCTCATCTTCCCTGTTCCATTCGATCGCCTCATTATGCTGCCCGAGACTTACCGCACGCATCTTCTCACTGATAAGCGAAAACGATGAGGTGATCCTGTTGGTAATGAAGACCGCTATCACCCCGGCAAGCAGGAAGATAAAGGCATTAAGGTTAATGATGGTCACCAGGAAATTCGAAATCTCCCTTTTAAGGTCCACCTGCGAGTCAAAGGATGGCATATTCAGGTAGGCATAGGGGTTACCCTCCTCATCCCTTACAGGGGCATAGATACTATGATAACTGATCCCCACGATCTCCTCCTGGGTCGCGAACTGGACCAGGCGCTTACGATGCATATTGAAATAGGCATCAGGATTCATCCTTACACTCAATATCCCTTTATCATAAATGAAGGGATTAGAGGAAACCTTCAGTTCACCATTCAGGTCATACAGGTTGAAGTCCGTACCATGGATCTCGGCCACCTCACGGGAAAGGGTCTCCAGCGCTTCATTGGCCCCTTCTTCATAGAGCCTCACCATATCA
The DNA here is from genome assembly GCF_018595685.2 of Flavihumibacter rivuli. Classification (NCBI taxonomy): domain Bacteria; kingdom Pseudomonadati; phylum Bacteroidota; class Chitinophagia; order Chitinophagales; family Chitinophagaceae; genus Flavihumibacter; species Flavihumibacter rivuli. The sequence goes on along the minus strand of NZ_CP092334.1, from coordinate 409,392 downwards.
CTGAAAACTTCCTTATTCACCATCCTGCTCTGCACCTCACTGGCAATGATCTGGATGGCCCTGCTCAATTGGTCCTGCTTATTCTTATTGTAGCGATTGATGAAAAAGAAGATGGTAGTGGCCCCGATCACCAGGAAAGAAAATATACTGATGGAAATGATGATGGTATGGATCTGGATACGAAGGTTCAGTTGCATACGCTGCCGTATCGCCGACAACTTCAGCCGTGATTGCATAAGGACGGTAATGATCCGGTAAACACCCATTAACAATAAAAAGGAGCTAAAGAGGTAGGCTACCAGCGTAATGGATTCCAGCCACAGGTTATCACGACGGGCAATGACCACTACCTTGTTATTATCCCTGAACCATAATTCATCATAATCACCATTCCTGCGCTGGGTAAAATTATTCTTCGGCAACTGGGCATCGGCCAGCCGGATAGGGAAAGCATACTCGTTGTAATAATCCAGCAATTCCTTGTTGTTATAGATCGCATAACTATAGACAGGCGAGTATTCATCGGGCATAAAATCCTTCCTGGACCGGAACAACTCCGGCACCAGGGCATCACTCTTGTATTTCTTGGGCTCCGAAAGGATGAACATATATCCCACAATACTGCCAATGGTATCCGTAACTGTTTTCTTGCTGATATAGGAGAACTTATCGAATGCCTTTTCAAAATACCTCAGGTCCACCACATTCGTAGGCTTCCCCTCTATCATGAAAATAGTATTGAGGGTATCATAGGAAATGGGATCATTATTGTATAAGGGTTGTTCCTGGTTGTCGAAAGTATAGATCCTGGTATCGTACTTATTGAGGTAGGCGCTGAAGTTCTTATTGATCAGGCTATCCTTCAGGTATTGGTTGGCAGATGCCAGGCCAAACCGGTAAAAATTATCCAGCAGGAAATCGTTATCGAAATAAGTAAGGGCAATGCTCAGCAACCTTTCACTCGAAGGGTCAGCCCGTAGTGCCAGCTTCTCTGCAGTCCGTTTGCGTTGGTCGATCTCAATGCGCCTGTTCTCATTCTGGATGATCACTGCAATGGAAGCAGAATAAACAAACATCCATAGCAAGGCTACAGAAAGGTTCCAGCGCTCACCCAACCTGAGCAGAAATGGCCTCTTCATGAGCCATACATAGCCGATCAGCCAAAGCAACACAAAGATATAGAGCTCCAGCAGGCTGCTGTTGCGCATGAAGGTGAGGAAGGAAAGGCCTGCTACTGCCATGATGGAATACAACAATACCCGCTCCATGGGCTTCAATGGACTGATGGTCTTTAATAGGAAAGAGGAAAGGAGGAAATAACTTAAAGCCAGGGTGGTCAACACAATGAATCCATAGAAACTGTAGATATCCAGGCTGAAAAAATTGGTCACATTAAAGGATATCCTGGCATCGGAGATCAGGGTCTTGATGATATAGGCAAATGAAAAGGTCGTACCCAAAAGGATAATTGCAGCACAAGCAATGAAAAAATTCCTGGTAAAACCCTCGCCGAACCTGGATATCCTGACCAGGCTTACCCTCCTGTACAGGAAGAGCATCAGCCAGCAGAACAGGAATACGTTAATGAGCAGGTCGCCTAATGATGGCAGGAGGGAACTTGAACTATAAATGGAGGGATCAAAGAGTTCATAGGTCCTCCAGGAGAAAATATCACTAAACCAGAAAGTAGCCCACCTGAGGACCACAACAGTGAGGAAGAGGAAGAGGAATCCCTTGAAAAATCCATACTCCTCTACAATACTTACCGCTGCATGATGCAATGCCATCAGCAACAACATCACCCCAATGACAGTCAGCAACAACGACCATTCGTTTGAGTTCTGGTTGGCATAGATATTCCTGGGCTGGAGAAAGAAAAGGATTTCCCCGCTAATGCTTTTCACCGGAAACTCCGTTTCGTAAACGGAAGTCGCCACACTGGACTCTGCCTGGGGAAAGCCAGCAAAGGATCGTTTCAGGTTCTTATTCTGGATGAAATATTCCGACCTGACTGGAAGCAAGGCGACCACCAGGCGTTTTTCCTTCCCTATTGACAACTCCTTCCTGATAAATACATACTGTCCATTCTGGAGTTGAATGAACTGACTGGAAGCAGAACTATAAATGATGTCAGAATTAGGCAATACCTGTTGGGTATTCCAGAAACTGATCTGCCAGTTACCATAAGGCTGTGGTCGGTAGATGAAAAGGCCGTAGGGAAGCTTTGTTACCCTGTCAAGGTGGCTTTGCTGGTAACTGCCATTGGAAAGCACCTTAAACAGAAGGGTGTCTTTAACCAGGTCCTTGAAACCAACTTCCTGTTGCTGTATCCTCTCCTCAATCCCCGTCCTCAGGTAGCGGGCAGAAGATGCCCCTGCAAAATAATTATTGATGATGAATGCGATGGTGAATAGCCAGGCAGCGGCCAGGATATAATAGGCGTTCCTTTTCAATACCTGCAGGACAAAACTTCTCAATACTAGGTTTTTTGCGATTTAATGATATTCCACAAAGCATCCATTTCAGCCAGGTTCATGTCAGCAAGGGCTTTCCCCTGCTCAGAGGCCATTGCCTCCATCCGGGTGAAGCGATCCATGAACTTCTTGTTGGTCCGCTCCAGGGCATGTTCAGCATCTACCTGCAAAAAGCGTGCATAGTTGATCATGGAAAAAACCAGGTCGCCAAATTCTTCCTCGATCCTTTCAGCATCCCCTCCGGCTAAGGCTTCTTTCAACTCGTCCATCTCCTCTGTTACCTTATCCCAAACCTGGTCACGGTTATCCCATTCAAAGCCTACCTGTTTGGCTTTTTCCTGCAACCGCATGGCTTTGACTGTTGCCGGCAAGGACTTTGGCACCCCGCTGAGGACAGATTTCTTCCCCTCTTTTAATTTCAACTGTTCCCAGTTCCGCTTCACATCATCTTCGTTCTCCACCTTTACATCACCGTATATATGGGGATGGCGGTCGATCAGTTTCTGGTTGATGCCGGCCAACACCTCATCGAGGGTGAACCTGCCTTGTTCAGCACCGATCTTTGCATAGAATACCAGGTGCAGGAACAGGTCCCCCAACTCTTCCTTGATGCCTTTCCAATCTTCAGTCGAAATAGCATCAGCCAGTTCGTACAATTCTTCAATTGACAATTGACGGAGCGACTGGATGGTTTGCTTGCGGTCCCAGGGACATTTCTCCCTCAGGTCATCCATGATCCCTAATAGCCTTAAAAACTCAGCAGCAACGGCAGCTCTATCCATATCTTCAGGTTAATGGGCGCTTCCACTCATTTGTGCTGCACTGATCACGGTAAAAATGACCAACAGGAACAACATCATAACGAAGGAAAGCATATTCAATAAAATGAACTTGGCAATCGTCCTTTTCCGGCTCTGGCCGTAGAAATTACGCATCGCCTTATACAGGTAAAAATAGATCAGTAAGATGATCATAAACATTACAAATCCTAAAGGGCCCCAGTCCGTAGCCTCATAGGCCCGGGCGACCCCAAACCAGACCAACAAAACGATGAAGGTGGCGCAATACAGGTGGATGGCAAATATCCCGTGGTCAGGCACCATAAGGTCTTTCCGCCTCCTGTACAACAATTTAAGGATGAATGCGAAGATGGGAAGTGAGATGAACAGCATTTTGGGAATACTGTGGACAAGGTTGCTGATGAATTTCTGTAAAGCCTTTTTCTCATCCTTGTTACCCTCCTCAACTATGGCGAGCATTTTGGTAGTAAAAGCCTTTGTTAGCCAGCCATCACGCTTGTCAGCCGGCAGGGCCTTCTGCATCCTGACATAGGCTTCCATACTCGAGTAATCCAATTCCCCGCTTTTGATGGTTTCCTTGGGCTTTCCATCTTCACCAAACTCTATGGCAGCCCGACCTGCCGACAGCTTCAATCGCTGGTCATCTTCCACCGGCACCCCTTTCGCCTTTAGGGAGTCCCTTATAACTTTTTGCATATCGGGGCTGGAAAGCGTATCTATCGCATTCTTACTGAGTTCCAGCTCCATCCTGGCGATATCCTTATCCAATCCGGCAACTACTGAATCCAGGGTCTTGACAAGGACCACATCATTCAGTTTGGACCGGTCTTCCAGGAGGCTTTTCTTTGCCCTTTCCAGGCGTTCTTTCTCGTTGACCAATTGGGTCTTTTTTGATTCCCCGATCTGGTCAACCCTGTAAATGGTGAAAAAGATCAGGAAAAAGAATGCGGAAGTGAACACATACATCCGGATCGGGTGGAGGTAACTGTTCCTTCGCCCCTTGATATATTCAGAGGAAAGGAATCCGGGCCTGAACAGGAGGTACTTCAGGGTGCTGAAGAATTTCCCGTCGAAATGGGTGATATCATACACAAAGTGGGTGATCAGCCCCCAAAGGGTTTCCCTGGGTTCAAGATTCTCCTGACCACAATTATGACAATACCTGCCTTCAACAATGGTTCCGCAGTTCAGGCAATCCTTTTCCTTTCTTTCCTGGTAATGGGACACTGGTTCGAAATTTGCTTAAAAATAATTACAAATATTTAAGCATAGAAAACTAATAGCCAGCCTTATCTTGCGTCTGTCACCATCAAACCCGTTATTTGGCAAATGAAAAAAATCCTGCTCTCCCTTACCCTTTTTTGCAGCGTAACCGTCCTCAAAGCGCAATATTATTTTAAGGACATCATCACTACCAACCAAACCAACCAGTTATTCATCCAACTGAAACAGAACCAGGTGAGGAAGGTGGCCTTTTCCAGCTATGAAGGCAATTCAGCAGAATCGGCGGGATTTACAGGGGAACAGCAGATTGACCCTAAAAGGAACAGCATCACCACCATTACCAGGACAACGGTTGTGGGGGAAGCTTTCCTGACTACTTATTATAACGAAGCAGGGTTACTGGTAAGGACAACCGATAGTGCCCAGAACGCCTCTAACAGTTCGGAATATACCTATGATGCACAAAAACGGCTGGTATCGATCGCGGTAAAAAGCCAGTCAGATAATGTCACTACAACCGAAAAACACCTATGGAGCTATGATGCCAAAGGACTGCCTGCCCAAATGCTGCGCATCAGGAACAATACCGATACCACAACAGTCAGCTTCCAGTATGACGAAAGGGGCAATGTAGTGGAAGAAAAGGCCATCCGTAAGAACCTCCCCCCGGTTACCGTTTATTATTATTATGATGCCCTGAACAGGTTAACGGATGTGGTGCGTTACAACGCCAAGGCCAAGAGGTTACTGCCTGATTATATGTTCGAATACAATGAAGGCCTCCAGCTCAAAAAGATGATCACGGTGCCGGAAGGCAGCAATGAGTACCTGACCTGGTATTATCAATACCTTCCGAACGGGTTAAAACGCATGGACCTTTGCTATAACAAGCAACAGCAACTGATGGGTAAGGTGGAGTATGAGTATGAGTGAGGACCCGCCTGCGCTGAAGCTTCGGCGGGCAAGGTGTGGAGATGTGGAAATGTGACCCTCTCTCCAACCAGTGGGGATTCAGCTATCTGCCTGCGCTGAAGCATCGGCAGTCGAAACTTGGTTATGGGAAGAAGAAGTAACGCAAAGTTCGCGAAGGACCGCAGAGAACGCGAAGGATGTGAGTTCATTTACGCAGTCAATGCTTTGCGCTCTTAAAAACCCCTCAAAAGCAACTCCTCCACTTTGCGCCCTTTGCGTCAAAAAACTTTGCGCCCTTTGCGTTATAAAGAAGTAACGCAAAGTCCGCGAAGGACCGCGAAGAACGCAAAGGATAAGCGCACATTGACGCAGTCAATGCTTTGCGTTCTTAAAAAACCCCTCAAAAGCAACTCTTCCCCTTTGCGCCCTTTGCGTTATAAAGAAGTAACGCAAAGTCCGCGAAGGACCGCGAAGAACGCAAAGGGAGAAATTACATTGACGCTACTGCAACCCTATCACTGAACACAAATAAAAAGCCCCAAACCATTTTTGGTTCGGGGCCTTGTGCCCGGGACGGGAATCGAACCCGTACTCGCTTTTTCGGCGAACAGGATTTTAAGTCCTGCGTGTCTACCAGTTCCACCACCCGGGCAACACCTGCATAACTGCAAGGTAGGTACAAAAAAAATTCCAAACACAAGGTTTGGAACTTTTCTGGAGCGGAAGACCGGGCTCGAACCGGCCACCCCAACCTTGGCAAGGTTGTGCTCTACCAAATGAGCTACTTCCGCATTTTCCGTCGAAACATCAGGCTATCATCACTGAGTTTTCTTTTGTTTCGCCGTTTATTTTAAGAGCTTGTTTGTTTTGGGATTGCAAAGATAAGAACTGTTTTATTTCCTCCAAATTTTTCGCAAGAATTTTTTCTTACTTGTACTTCGGAGTGAATTGCGTGCTCTCCGGTACAGCTACCTCAGGCTTACCCTTGTAACGATGTGTGTACAAACCGTAGCAACCACCCAACACAAAGGCCAGGATACAAAATACCTGCAGGTAAAACAAGAATGATGATGAGTTCACCCAGTTGTGTCCAAAGTCCTTTTCCAGGGGATTCTCAACTTCGTGGATATCGTTGTGTGCCATACTGTTTTAATTGCTGTGCAAAAATAAGGGTCAGGAAATAAAAATCATTTTTTCTCGTGCACAATTTCTGAAAAATGTTTTTTGCCTTTGACAAAATGTTGCCAAACCACGCTCCCGCTGTACCATCCATTCACCTTTCCTTTCCGGCTGACAGGGAATACACTTTGTTTATGCCTGATCAATACCCATCCTATAAAACCCACATGCGCTTCCAATATCGCTTTGAAATATATAGCCTGTCCCTCGAACAAGCTCTTCCATGCAGAAATGGCATCCAGAAAAAACCTGATGGGTATCTTATATAATGATTGGTAAAGGGGAAGGTTCTTGGCCAGCATGATCAGGTTGTTCCGGAAATTCAGGAAGACCTTCCATTCATTCCCTTTTGGCAAGGTCCCTCCACCCACATGGTACACCACACTTGCAGGACAGGCCATCACCTTGTAACCGGCCAACTGCATACGCCAGCAAAAATCGATCTCTTCCTGGTGGGCAAAGAAAAACTCATCCAACCCACCCAGTTCATGATAGAGCCCTGCCCTTACCACAAGGGCTGCGCCAGAAGCCCAGAAGATCGGCGCGACATCGTCGTATTGTCCCTGGTCCTTTTCGCAATAATCAAAAACCCTACCCCTCGCAAATGGGTAACCGAGACTATCCAGCCACCCACCGCAGGCGCCGGCGTATTCAAATGATGACTTATCTGCATACATCCTGATCTTGGGTTGGCAGGCGCCAATTTCCCGGTCTGATTGCATCATGCCAATGACAGGCTCCAGCCAGGATGCCTCCACTTCTACATCGGAGTTCAACAACACATAATAATCAGCCTTTACCTGTTTAAGTGCCTCGTTGTATCCCTTGGCGAATCCATAATTCTTATCCAGCCTTATTACCCTTATATCAGGGTAGCGTTGCGCCAGGAATGCGATGGAATCATCTGTTGAAGCATTGTCTGCCACCACCACCTGCGCATTGGCATAGGTAGTTGCGGTCACAGAGGGCAGGAATTGCTCGAGGTGTTTTTTACCGTTCCAGTTCAGTATTACTATTGCTACAAGTGGTTGCAAGGATCAGAATAAATTAGTGCCAAAAATAAAGCAAGCATCGGATTCAATTGGTTAAATTAGTTCAATGATTTCTTACCTGGCCAACTGGCGTACCTGGATCGCAGGCATAGCAGTAGTCATCGTTATTGCCACCATCTTTTATTCCCGCTATCTCGCCCGGAAGATCGCCAATGAAGAGCGCGACAAGGTTGAACTATGGGTAACAGCCTCCAAGGCCATTTTCGACAACCCCAGCATGCCCTTGACCCTGCCCAATATGATCCGCAATGAACAGACCGATATCCCGATCATCGAGACCAATGAAAAAGACAGTATTGTCAGTTTCATCAACCTCGATTCTCTGCAAGCCCGGAACAACCCGGAATACCTGCCCAAAAAACTGAGGGAATTCAAACGCGCTAACGAACCTTTTGTACTGGTGCTAAGCCAACAGCCCTATATGGCCAACAAATACTATTATGGCAATACAAGGTTATTGAATGAAGTACGGTATTACCCGATCATCCAGCTGGTGATCGTTGGGCTTTTCATCTTGTTAACCCTCATGCTACTGAACACCCGCCACCGCTCTGTCCAGAACCAGTTATGGGCAGGCATGGCAAAGGAAACGGCCCACCAGCTGGGCACCCCCCTCTCCTCCCTCCAGGGCTGGGTGGAGATGCTGAAGGAGGGCGACCCCGATAACAATATCACCAGGGAACTGGAAAAAGATGTGGACCGGCTGAAACTCGTCTCCGATCGTTTCTCCAAGATCGGCAGCACGCCGCAACTCGAGCCTACAGAACTGGCCGGACAGGTAAATGCCGTTTTGGAATATGTAAAGAGAAGGGCGCCAGGAAAGATCCAATTCCAGGTGAACAATACCATCGGGAAACCTGTCAACATCATGCTTTCCCCTACCCTTTTTGACTGGGTGATCGAGAACCTATTGAAGAACGCCCTGGATGCCATGGAAGGAAAGGGCCAGATCTTGGTTGATATTAAACAATCCGACAATGCGATCATCATTGATGTTACCGATACCGGCAAGGGAATCAGTTCGGGCAACCTGCAGAAGGTTTTCCAACCCGGCTTCACTACCAAGAAAAGGGGATGGGGACTAGGCCTAACCCTTTCCAAAAGGATCATCGAACAATACCATAGGGGGCAGTTGTTTGTGAAAAATTCAGAGCCGGGAAAGGGCACCACCTTCCGGATCCTTCTGCCACAAAATTTATCATGAAAATTATTTTGGCTTTGGAAGGAATGTTTTGATTACTTACATTTGCAGCCGCTTTAAGCGGGCCCGGGTGGCGAAATTGGTAGACGCACCACCTTGAGGTGGTGGCGCTGGAAACGGCGTGCTGGTTCGAATCCAGTCTCGGGCACAAAGCCCCAAACTAATGAAATAGTTTGGGGCTTTTTCTTTGTGCACACAAGCGAGCTTGCTCAGGATTGGGTGCACAAGGAAAAAGTCAAGCCTTCGACGCAGGAGAAGGGTTGGGGCTTTGGGTAAGCCCAATCCATCAGGATCGGTTCTATCCAATCCAGTCTCGGGCACAAAGCCCCAAACTAATGAAATGGTTTGGGGCTTGTTCTTTGCGCACACAAGCGAGCTTGCTCAGGATTGGGTGCACAAAGAAAAAGTCAAGCCTTCGACGCAGGAGAAGGGTTGGGGCTTTGGGTAAGACCACCCTATCAGGATCGGTTCTATCCAATCCAGTCTCGGGCACAAAGCCCCAAACTAATGAAATGGTTTGGGGCTTTTTCTTTGCGTACCCAAGCGAGCTTGCTCAGGATTGGGTGCGCAAAGAAAAAGTCGACCCTTCGACGCAGGAGAAGGGTTGGGGCTTTGGGTAAGACCAATTTACCAGGATCGGTTCTATCCAATCCAGTCTCGGGCACAAAGCCCCAAACTAATGAAATAGTTTGGGGCTTTTTCTTTGTGTACACAAGCGAGCTTGCACAGGATTGGGTGCACAAGGAAAAAGTCAAGCCTTCGACGCAGGAGAAGGGTTGGGGTTTTGGGTAAGACCAACCCATCAGGATCGGCTCTATCCAATCCAGTCTCGGGCACAGGGTTGTATAAATGGTGATTCTTTGATGGCTCACCATTTTTGTTTTCTGCTACAACCCTTTGCAGATAAGGGATTGCGGCGAACAATGTATCCACTCTCGGAGTTCAAACTGACTTTTTTTCTTGTCATACAAGATTCCTTCTGGAAAGACTAAACGTTGCAACTGCTGCTTCGTTTCAAAGGGGGATGAAACCCAAGTCTGGCTTAGGTCTACGGCAATTTCCAAACACTTATTTTCAGCCATTTGCTATTTCAAAATTTCCAATGATACATCTGGCAGATTTTGCTACATCTGTTCTATCTCGATCTTGTATTTTTCTTTATACTTATCTTACAACTCTTTTGAAATTTCTCTACTTTAAAGTCTGTTTTGAACTTAAAGCGGTTATCCTTGAGGCTGGGCTCAAAAAAGGAAAAAAATCATCCCAGGGACTTTGATTTTCTCTTTCTTCAATTTTCTCAACACCCCATTCTTTTGCCGTTAACAGCTCCTATTTGCTTTTGGAAGGTAATTCTTCAGAATTTTCTTTTTTGAAGGATGACAGGGCTGCCAACATCATCACAGCCAACACGATTTTTTTGTTCATCATTAATTTTTTGAGGTTATTAATAGCATTCCATGCCAGAATCACTATTAATACCACCTAAAAAGGGCAAAAGGGTTGGGTGGAAGGAAAGATTTTTTTACCTTTTTATAAATGCTGTCAGAATCTTAGAATGCGACTGCTTTTTCACTTATATACCATTATAGTTATGCCTCAAGAACGTATAATACGTTTAACAAATAAAACGGCCTACATCAGAAATTGTAAATATTCACATATAATTAACCGTTTGCGTACTTTTTAAAATAATGCAACAGCAAAGAAAATCATCAGAGCCTCGCACGATGGCTTTTCATAGATTTTCATGGCTTTGCAGGAAATTTAGCAGGTAAAATCACGACCTTTAAAAAGTACTGTGTTTACTTGTGAGGTATACCATTTAAAATTAACAACAACACCATGCAAAACAAGCTTTTTGGTTTCATATCAAAATACATTTCGATCACAGAAGAAGAAAAGAACGTATTACTTTCTTTAAACCTGTTTCAATCCGTAAAGAAAGGAACTATTTTACTCAAAGAAGGTCAACATTCAAAAGAAAGCTATTTCGTTTTAAAGGGATGTATCCGAACGTATTATATCATAGATGGAGAGGAAAAGACAACCGCTTTCTACACAGAAATGGACGTTTTAACTCCACATTGCGTTATTAATCAAACTCCATCTGACTATTTTATCAGTTGTGTAGAAGAAAGTATTCTAACTATTACAAATACTGATATGGAAGCTGAAGTGAACAGCAAATTCCCAAAGTTTGAAATCATGTGCCGGAAATTGTCGGAAGAATTGTTAGCTAAAAAGCAAATAGATTTTGATGGATTTAAAACTTCTTCACCCGAAGAGCGTTACCTGAACTTACTGGAAAACAGACCTGACCTTATTCAGCGTGTTCCACAACACCAGTTAGCCAGCTATTTAGGCATCAAACCTCAATCATTAAGCAGGCTGAGAGCAAGAATTCTTGAAAAAAAGAGCTAAAGCCAATTTCTTAACTTAAGTGAAAGGCTTTTGCAGTTCACCTATCGACTTTTGCAGTATCAATTAACAATAAAATATATATGCAAAAGAAAAACTTATAGATTGGGCTTGCTTTTGTACTGGCAGGTAATTTAAAAGTAAATGCAAAAGATGCACAAAGGACAGTACTTATAAACGGTTTTATGTTGGGAGTACGTTATATCTACTTGGAAATTTGGATAATGTAAACAATCCTGAATATGTGAAATTAAATGTGGGGTACAGGATAACCACCAAAGATGTTGTTTCCATCCGATTTAAGCAACCCATTTACGCCTGGCCATTAGGCATCCCTTTCAGATCATCCACATTTTATGCGAAGGGAGAGAACTATCCGGGGGATGCAAGCATACTGACACCAACATTAGGATATCAGCGGTTTTGGTGGAAAGGAGCCTATACATCGCTTTATGCATTAAATGCATTTGAAAAATATATCGATCAGAATAAGCAGAAGATTGGAAACGGGTACACCTTATACCTTGACTTCTATTTAGGCTACCAGTTTCAATTTATTAAAAAGCGTTTCTTTTTTGAACCCTCGATAGAATGCAGTTACTGGCCGGTAAGTACATATGTTACTGCATCTTTTCAATCAGTTGAAAAAAAGTGGAACAACTACTATATTCAACCGGGACTTGACTTTGGATACGATTTTAATGTGAAACAGAAAAAATGAAAGTCGTAATCTGCACTCAATATCGATCTCCTGATGATTTACAAATTAAGGTAGGACTCCAAATTCAAGGTTTGCGATAAAGTTCCTGGTATGAAAGTGTTTCACTTCAGCACCTATGGAAAGTATGTTGCAGTTAATCAAAACAGCACAGGCACTGTAGCCCCCCTATACAAACAAATCTAATTCAAGGTTCAGTACAGCATTAATTAGTAATTAGTGGGTAATAGTAAGACAATTCGATCTTTACTAATGATTATTGAAAGAAAAGGGATTTTATGATTAACAAAGAACAAATAATAAAACTGGAAGATGAACTTGTAAAAGCAATTCAATCAAGTGATATTGTCACCCTTAACAAATTACTTCACCCCGACCTCCTTTTCATTTTACCTGGCGGACAGACGATAACTAAAGAAATGGATTTAGCTTCTCATCGTTCCGGAACGATGATAGTTGAAGAGTTGAACCCGACTATAGAACAAATTAATTTGATTGATAGCACAGCAGTAGTTATTGTTGTTTACGATACAAAAGGAAAAATGCAGGGAACCCCCATTCAGGGAAAATTCAGATATATACGAATCTGGAGCTCAATAAACGGAGACCTGAAAGTAATTGGCGGCAGCTGTATTCAACTATAGAAACTGAAAAACCAGAGTGAGAGATGTGACACATCCTACAACGTAATTTTATGTAGTGTTGACGTTTAGTATTTTTTTATACTCAACATTTGTTGTTGTAGCAGTAACATGTTTCAAAATTGCATTACCCCGGAAAAAAGAACGTTTTTTAGCTACAAAACCACAATCATTGCGTTAGATTAAGAGCAGGCATTGGGGAGAAAGTAAAACTAACTTTATTTCTTAACTTAAGTGAATGAGTTGTTGTATCTCGCAAATGCACTTTTGCAGTATCGCTACACATAAAAAGAAAAGATATGCAAAAGAAAGTTTTATTCATTGGTTTTGTCTTAATGATATCAAGCACGCTTCAACTCAAAGCCCAATATGCTAAAACAGACAGCACTTACAAAAAGTGGTTCATTGGCAGCACCCTGTTTTTATTAGGCAATGTAGATAAGGTAAACCCACCCGGCTTTGTTCAACTAAATGCAGGATATCGTATTACAGGGAAAGATGTTGTTTCACTTGAACTAATTACCTGGAAACATGCATGGCCACTTGGCATTAATCCGTTTTATAATAAGGCATACGGTACACCTGAAGAGAAATTCCCTGGTTATATAAGAGAATATGGAATTGGCCTGGCTTATCAACGATATTTTTGGAAAGGTCTTTACGCAGCTGTACATGCAATGCCTATGTGGCAAACATTCAAAAATGAAAACGGTGATAAGGTAGGTGATGGATTTATTATATTTAACACTTATCGGGTCGGGTATCACGTTAAACTCCTGAAGGATCGATTTTTTATAGAACCATCTCTTGGGGTTGCTGGTCGTCCTGTTCAAACAAAAATGCCTACTGGTTTTAAAGAAAAAGATGACAAATGGCCAAAATGGACACCAGAGCCCGGTCTACATTTTGGAATTAATTTATAATAAGTATTCGAAAAATAAATAATTAATAGAATGAAAATAATTCTCATTTATTCCCTGTTGTTATTGGTTGCAGCATTTCTTAGTTCATGTAGCATTGGTAGGGAGTTGATTTCCGTACTTATTTTCTCCTTTGGTTCCTTCGCTCACCGCCAATACAATATTATAAAAAGGAATTAAAACACACCATCCGCTTTTGCCTGCATCATGCATTCGCCTGGCACTTACCGCAATTGAGGGAATTAACATTGCAGGATAATAAATCGATAACAGATCAATAGATAGTATTGCCCCCATCCGCCCCAGCACAAAAGCGATCAATAAATGATAAAAGAAGAAATACCAGAACTCAGCCCTTCCTGCCCTGCCATTGAAAACTGCATAGTTTTGCAATACGTTTAAATAATACTTCATGATTTCTGTTTTATTTGCTTAAATTTTTATTTTTTTTCTGATCTATGCGACAAACTGTAACACTCTACAAAACACAATTTTCGCTGCTATTTATCCTTTTGATGGAATGATGAAATCACACTTCCCTTATAATCATAAAAATCAAGCCTTGCATTTTTCTCTTTATCAACAGAGAAAGAAGCTCTCGGCATTCCTTTATTATCTAAAAGAAACAAACAATTCGTACCACTGCGTGTTTTACCCAACATCATACGGGGAGAACCACTAATAAAACCCTGTGATTCGAAGTATTTATATTTTTCATCTGCAGCTTTCGAATCTTTCTTTGCCAATTCATCTAGCTCTTTATAAATCTCTGAAATCCTGAGTTGCGACTCACTTGAAGGGCGGTCATTAAACGTAAGACCACTGTTGTTCCTTCGATTATTTCCGTCTTTTTCATCCTGAGTAAGTAATTGGATTACCTGGTCACCATCATAATGATCATACGTAAGTGACAATCCTGCACTATGACCATTCTTCGTCATTTTCCCATCATAAATAAAACAACCGCATTCGAGCCCATCTTCATTGAAGAATAGCATGCCTGATCGCATTTTACGGTCTTCGTTGGTGGGTCTGCCATTGATTTTAACTTTACCGTTCGGGAAACGATCCACATTTGTAATAATCATTTTAACCGTACCGTCTTTTTCTACAATATTGATGCGCTCTACATTAATTTCACTAAACTTTTGGTTGCCCTATTTTTAAAAAGCTGTAGAAGTTATAAAAATCATACCGATCACGGCGAAAGCTGCAAAAGCTCTTAAAAAAATCAATTCTCTGTTCATTGCCATCAATTTTATTTAATGAATAGTAAAACTAATAACACGTCTTTGCTATTGCACTAACAAACAAATGAATACAGGAGAATAAGCAATGAATTAAGGAAAAGTCAGATTCCACAATTGGCAGATATTTATTAATATTTTTTATCTGCATTTTTATGAACCGCTCAAAATCATATATAACCAGATAAGTAGCTACTATTAATTCATGGAGATACAAACAAAAAAATCAGTGTGGAGTAAATTCATGATACAGAAGTATTTCTAAGTCCAACAGTAGGCTGACTCAGCTTAAATTCCTGAGGCGAAACGCCCGTTTGCTTTTTAAAAAATCGTGTAAAGTAGGCAGGATCTTCAAAACCAAGACCATATCCAATTTCTTTAATACTTTTTAGGTTATAGTATAGTTCCCTTTTTGCTTCCAGAATAAGCCTGTCAGCAATTATTTCACCAGCCGTCTTATTCATAAACTTTTTAGACAAAGAATTAAGTGTTCGTGCTTGTGTCTTTAATTTGGCTGCGTATTCCTGAACCTGGTGCTGTGTTCTGAAATTACTTTCCACTTCCATTTTATACTTATGAAAAAGAGAAAAATGCAAATCAACTCCTGCCTGTTCACTCTTACCGGTTATTTTTTTTAACCTGCTGATGTGTGTAATTAGTATCTTGAGATATGCCTGTAATATCTTTTCATTGTCTTGTTCCTCAGCATTAAATTCAGCCTCCATTTTTTTCAACAAATCCTCTAATAAAGAATGTGTGGACGCATTTAATTTGATTAAAGGTTCAGATTGAATATTATCAAATAATCCGGTCTTTACAAGGTATTCTTCTGAGTCCTGACTATTAGAAAACAGGGATGATAAAAACTTGATGACATAGCCCTCCCCCTTCTCGACCGGTTTGATTTCATGCATTTGTCCCGGTGAAAGCATAAAAAGAACAGAACCTGAATAGGAATAGTTAATCGTATCAATAATATGATTGCCGCTTCCGCTTTTAAGCCATGCGATTTCATAGTATTGCTGACGGTGCCCTTCTTCAAATTCTGAAGCCATACAGGCCGTATCCGAAAACGCCCCAACTTTTATACTCCTTACCATTTTGGTATTACAATGATCACCAATTGCAAAAACGGGGGCTATTTTTCGCTTATTCATTTTGCACTTATTCTTTAGGAGCATAAAGTTAGTATATGAATAAGATATATTCCCTTGCATAAAACGACAGTTTACCTGCACATTTCGACATGATAACCATTCAAGGGTTCCCAAAATGAATAAAAATGCAAGTCATCCGTCCTTTTATCTATTTACAGGGGTCATCTCTACCCTCACTTTTGCAAAAAAATATTATGAAAAAAATGATTTTTGATTTAAACGAGCAACAATTAAATCTTGGATTACTCATCGTAAGAGTATTGATTGGATTCATGTTTGTATTACACGGTATCCCTAAACTCATGGGTGGTACTGAAACCTGGAGTTATGTAGGAAGCTCTATGGGTTTTCTGGGCATAAAAAGCGGATATGCATTCTGGGGATTTCTGGCTGCAGTAGCTGAATTTGCAGGTGGGCTATTACTCATAATTGGGCTATTTGTGAGACCAGCATCATTATTCCTGCTTCTAACAATGATTGTAGCCACTATTTTCCATTATGCACAAAATGAGGGATTTAATGGAGCTTCTCATGCGTTAGAAGATGCAGCTGTATTTATTGGTCTGATTATTACAGGCGGAGGTAAGTATGCTTTTGACACAATAATAGCAAGAAAAAGTTTGCAGTAATTCTAAAGTAACAGGTTGTACCTGATGCGTATTTTCATCACTTTACTTTTACTGTTTCCGGTATTGGTGAGTGCACAAAAGGGGCCTTTTGCACTCACCAATAATAGCCGGGTTGAAAGAATATTTGCAGGATTCTTATCTGAAACGTTCACTACGGTTAACAAACCAGCTTTCATTCAAAACAGCTCAGCATTACGAGTTGCATTCATGCTATCTGACTCATTCAATAAAAAAAGCAGCTTTCGGGTATTCGGAGCATTAACAATATCGAAGCAATCATATACTAACAGTTCTGTTGAATTCATATGGAAGCCTGACCGTAAGACAAAAATAGTGATGGGCTATACAGCTACTTTGACTACTGAATTAAGACCCAATCCTACTACCGCCGAAAGTCTCATTGAATCTAAAGCGCAGGCAACTATAACAGGTGCAAGGCCCACTATCAAGTTACAGTATAAATATTCTGATGGATTATCGTTAGGAGTTGGATTATCGTATCATGATTCAACGGGTGCCCTTCATGTCGGAATTAATATGAAAAACATCCGGCTGGCCGGGTTCGTTTCAAAGTATGAATACTTTTTAGGGAGTGACGGACAATTTCGCTTTTTGAACTACACAATAACTTACAGAAAAACAGCTGCTGTATCAGTTGCCGTATTTTCAAAATTTAAAAAGAGTATTTCACCGTTTATTGAATTACAATTCCCTAATAGTCATCATACGGCGAAGGTGTTTGGCATCAGAAAATATTTTGCAGAAAAATCCAATCTGACAAAAGGCTTCATGGCATCAGGTTTTAATCTGGCAACAAAAACATTTTTCATACAATTCTATCTACACATCTGACATTGTTAAATAGTGCAAGAGATTTGCCGGTTTATCCATTTATAATAGATCATGAGTTCATGAATTTTGCAAATAAATAATATCAAATGCCATTTGTAACAATTGATGTAACACGGGAGGGTGTTACAAAAGAACAAAAACAAGAGCTGATAAACGGAGTGACACTACTCTTAAAAAATGTACTTAACAAAGACGTACATCTCACCCACGTTGTAATCAACGAGATTGATACAGATAACTGGGGCGTGGGAGGTGTACAAGTAACAGAAATCAGAAAACAATTAAAACAAAATCAAAAATGAGTAACAAAACAGTGATTGTAACCGGTGCATCAACCGGTATTGGTAAGGCCATCAGCAAATTTTTCATAGAAAAAGGCTGGAATGTGGTAATGAATTCAGCCACCAAAGAGAACCTGGAAAAAACCTACCAGGAATTTAACGCTCCGCAAAATGTAAAACTCGTTGTGGGAGATGTAAGTAATAAATCTGTTGGTGAACAACTGGTAGCTACAGCCATTCAAAACTTTGGAGGCGTAGATGTGCTGATTAACAATGCCGGTGTATTTGCACCGAAGGGCTTTCTTGAAGTTGAAGAATCTGACCTGGACAGATACTTTACTATTAATCTGAAAGGAACATTTTTTACTACGCAGGCGGTTGTTAAAGAAATGCTTGTTTCTGGTGGCGGCTCAGTACTTAATATCGGAACGGTATTAGTTAATCATGCTATTGGTGGTTTCCCTGCAACGGCACCTGTTGTAAGTAAGGGGGGCATACATGCACTTACCATTCAATTAGCTGCGGAATTCGGTAAACAAAACATCCGGGTAAACACCGTTGCGCCAGGCATCATCCGCAGCCCATTACAAGGGAAAATTGGTGTAACTGACGCTGATACTTTAGCTGGACTTCACTTAGTAAACCGAATAGGAGAACCGGAGGATATTGCTGAAGTTATTTATACGGTTGCTACCAGCAATTTTATTTCCGGAGAAATTATTAATGTTGATGGTGGTCATGTTGCCGGGCATCATTTGAATTAATCATTCTCTCAATTTAATAATTACTAAAAGGATTTACATGTTTGAAAAAGAAGCAGCAGATATTCAGGAAACTATTGCTGAATATTTTAAAGGGATATTTTTTGGTGATATTCCCAAATTGAAATCGACATTCCACCCACAATGCCTGTTGTTTGGCGATATTAATGGACAACCCTATTTTAATACTATAAATGAATACTTGGAAGGTGTTCAATATAGAAAAAGTCCGCATGAATTGGGAGAGACATTCAAAATGAAAATTTTGAGTATTGAATTGATTAACAGCATTGCCTATGCTAAACTTCATGTACCAATGCTTGGTTATAACTACCATGATTTTATTTCAATGAATAAAATTGATGGCCGATGGATGATTGTAAACAAATTATTTACAAATATTTCAGAAT